>JAAYII010000321.1 GCA_012523535.1 Peptococcaceae bacterium | reverse complement strand
TTGCTTATTTGGATACCGGTACCATGTACCGGGTGGTAGCTTATAAAGCTCTTTCTTGCGGGATCCCAATCCAAGATGAAGAACGGGTAACAGCTTTGGCCCAAAAGATTAAAATTTCTTTTGAGTACGGGGAAAACCCTATGGTTTATTGTGACGGAGAAAATGTGACGGCTGAGATTCGCAGTCCAGAGATAGGGCGAGCTGTTTCGATCATAGCGTCCTATCCCGGTGTCAGAGAATGCCTGGTGAATTTACAGCGCCAGGAGGCGGCCAAAGGCAGTGTGGTAATGGATGGAAGGGATATAGGCACTTATGTATTGCCCCAGGCAGAAGTTAAAATATTTTTGACTGCTTCGCCCGAGGAAAGGGCTAAAAGAAGATACAGGGAAAACCTTTTGGCCGGCAAAAAGTCCAGTTATGAAGAGGTTTTGGACGACATCAAAAAAAGAGATAGGATGGATACAATGCGCAAACATGCTCCGTTAAAACCGGCGCCTGATGCCAAAATAATTGATACGACAAATTTAAGCCAGCAAGAAGTCATAGAAACTATTTTAAAAATTGTAGGTGAGACATAAGGTGGATTTTTATTCATTTTCCAAGCATGTTTGTTCATTTATCCTTAGGATTAAGGGTTATCGAGTTCAGGGGTTGGAAAATGTTCCATCACAAGGGCCTTTTATTGTAGCCAGTAATCATCTAAGCTTTTGGGATCCGGTAATCGTCGGTTGTGCTTTACCTCGTCCGATAATCTATATGGGTAAAGCAGAATTGTTTGATATGCCTATTTTGGGAAGAATAATAAAAGGTTTGCATGCTTTTCTGGTAAGGCGCGGACAGAGTGATATTTCTGCTATAAAAAAAGCGCTTACTGTTTTAAAAAATGGTGATATACTTGGTATATTCCCGGAAGGAACAAGATCTCAAACCGGCGAAATACTGGAAGCTATGACAGGGGTTGTACTCATTATGGAAAAAAGCAAGGCGCCCGTATTGCCGGCAAAAATCTATGGTTCCCGCGGTTTACTCAAACAAAAAAGGGGTACCATGGGAGTGATTATCGGCAAACCTATATATATTGATAAATTAGCCGTTCCTCCTGACATTAAGGATCGTCGCTCCTGGATAGCCAATAGAATTATGCAGGAGATTAGTGAATTATAATTACCATATTCGCTGCTAAAGAAGGAATTTTCCATTTCCCGACGAAATTATTGATAAGCACAAGAAGGAGGGCGGGATCATAAAGGAAATTATAAAAGCGGAAAAAGCAGGTTTTTGTTTTGGCGTCAAGAGAGCAATAGATATGGCAGAAAATGCAGTTTTAGAAGGTAAAACTGTAACACTAGGATCCCTAATTCATAATCAGCAAGTAGTAGACTATCTCAAGTCCAAAGGAATAAAACCTGTAGATTCTCTTGAAGAGATTGCGGATGGAGAGCAATTAGTGATCAGATCTCATGGGGTACCTCCGGAAATCTATAGAGAATCGCAAAAAAGAAATATTAAACTGATTGATGCAACTTGTCCCTATGTACAAAAAGCACAAAAATTAGCCGCAGAACTGTCAAAAGACAATTATGTTGTTATTGTGGTGGGGGACAAAGATCATCCTGAAGTTAAAGGTATTCTTGGCTGGGCCGGTGAGAATTCCTTAGCTATTAACACCATAGAACAAGCAAAGGAATTGCCTTACATACCCAGTATGGCTGTATTAGCCCAAACTACTCAGCATCCTGGGACTTTTTCCGAGATTGTTGAGGAGTTAAGAAAGCATACGGACAATCTAATTGTCCATAATACTATATGTAAAGCTACAGAAGAACGCCAGGCAGCAGCTCAAGCTTTGGCAGAAAAAGTTGACGTTATGATAGTGGCAGGAGGACGCAGCAGTTCCAATACAAGAAAGCTAGCTGCCATCTGTAGTCAAAAAACACCAACTTATTTAATTGAAACTGCGGCTGAAATACAAGAAATCTGGTTTAAAGATGCCAACTGTATCGGTCTTACTGCAGGGGCTTCCACACCGGATTGGATTATTGAGGAGGTTTACACAAAAATGTCGGAAATTTTAGAGAAGGCAAATGAAGCACTTGTCGAGGAAACACCTGAAGTAAGAAAAGAAGATGACGTTAATACCATGGAAAATTTTGAACATGAATTGCCTTCAATTTATGGGGGAGCCATAGTTAATGGGACCGTGGTCAAAATAACCGAGGATGAAGTATTTGTGGATATAGGCTGGAAGTCCGAAGGGGTTATTCCGCGGGAAGAATTAACTGCTACTCAAATATTGAATCTCAACGAGGCTGTAAAAATTGGCGATAAGATTTCAGCAATGGTAACCAGGGTTGAGAACAACGAAGGATATACTGTACTTTCTCGTAAAAAGGTTGCTGAGTATGAAGCCAGGGAACGCTTGGCTGCCTTGGCTGAAAGCAAAGAAGAAATTCAGGCCAAAGTAACGGAAGTAACCAAGGGAGGATTGTTGGTTGATCTGGGCATGAGAGGCTTTATACCCGCCTCCCAGATTGAAATCGGCTATGCAGGGGATTTAAACAAATATCTAGGCCAAACATTAAGGCTTAGGGTAATAGAATATAATCCTGCTAAAAGAAAATTGATCTTATCACAAAAAGTTATATTGGAAGAAGAACAAGCTGAAAAACGAGAACAGCTATTGGCTAGCTTGCAAGAAGGAGATGTAGTTAAGGGTATTGTGCGTCGCTTGACTGATTTTGGGGCTTTTGTTGATCTTGGCGGAATTGACGGTTTACTTCATATATCTGATATGGCCTTTTCCAGAATTAATCATCCCTCAGAAGTTGTAAAGGTCAATGATGAGGTTGAGTTGCAGGTTCTCAAAGTCGATAGGGACAAAGGGAGAATCTCTTTAGGACTTAAACAGCTGAAGCCCGATCCATGGTCAAATGTGGAGCAAAAGTACCCTGTAGGGTCGATTATTCAGGGCAAAGTAGTAAGAATTGCACCCTTTGGCGCCTTTGTCCAACTCGAGGATGCTGTAGACGGTCTGATCCATATCTCCCAACTTGCCGACCGACGGGTGGCCAAAGTGGAGGATGTAGTTAAGGTTGGAGAGATGATCAGTGCTAAAGTTATTGAATGCAAACCAGAGGAAAAAAGAATTAGTCTCAGTATCAGAGAAATGATAGCCGATGCCCAGAAAGCAAGCGACCAGGAAGCGATGTTGAACCAACCGGAGGATATAAAAATAACTATTGGTGACGCAATTGGCAACATTGAGCAAGACAAATAGTAACAATAAGAATCAGCCCTTTAATGACTTCTTGCTTTGAGCAAGAAGTCATTTCTCATAAAGTAATATTATTGGCAGGGGGCTAATTGAGATATGGCTCAGAAAACTAAACCGGGAAAGCCTGATCTAATACTGTTGTTTGCCGCCGTATTTTTGTTGGCTATTGGACTTATCATGGTTTTGAGCGCGAGTTCTTTGTTTTCTTTTAAGCAAACAAACAATTCTTTTTATTTGTTTTTTAAACAATTGAGATGGGCATTAATAGGTAGTATTGCCGCTTTTGTCACTTTTCTTGTTCCATACAAATATTGGAAAAAAGTTTCCGGTTTAGGGGTTTTGATAAGTATTGTCCTGTTATTATTGCTTAGATACAGCGATCTTGCCGTTACTGAAAAAGGTTCAACCAGATGGTTGGAGATAATGGGACTTTCCATACAGCCTTCAGAAATTGCCAAACTTGCCCTAGTTCTTTTTTTGGCCTATATTTTATCTCGTTATCCAGTTAAGAAACTTACCGATGCTTTGTTCCCGCTGTTTGTTATGGGGGTTATTATGGTTTTGGTCTACAAACAGCCGGATTTAGGCACTACTGTTGTTATTGCGCTGGCTGGCGGGGCAATGCTTTTAATGACTGAGCTTAACATACTATATTTTTTGACGGCAGCACCGGTTTTGGGAGCCATCTGTTTTTATCTTATCCGTCATGAGGCATATCAATGGAATAGAATCTTAGGATGGCTTTACCCTTGGGAATATGCCACCACTTACGGTTGGCAAAGTGTAAATGCTCAAATTGCTTTTGGTTCCGGCGGACTGTTCGGTATTGGTATTGGCCGCAGTGCAGCTTACGGCTCACTTCCGGAAAACTATACCGATACCATCTATGCCGTTATCGGCCAGGAATTTGGTTTTTTTGGTACTTGCATTGTTTTAGTAGGTTTTGCAGTGTTAATCAGCAGGGGCTACATAATTTCCAGGCAATGCCCGGATAGTTTTGGCAGGCTATTGGCTTTTGGAATCACAACTATGCTCGCGGTTCAGACCGCAGTTAATCTTTGTGTGGTAACAGGTTTGCTGCCGGTAACTGGTATTACCCTGCCTCTTATTTCTTACGGAGGTAGTTCTTTACTTATAACTATGGTTGAAATTGGTATACTTTTAAATGTTTCCAGATATCGCAAAACAACTGCGGAAAACAGAATAACCAGCTATAGCGAATATAAGTTTAAAAGTCGAGGGATGAGTGTATCTTGAGAAAAGGTTTGATTGTGAGCATAGTATTGGAACACAGCATTGCTGCAGAGATGGACATAGAAGCCGGAGATATTGTTCTGGCAGTAAATGGTTGCCCGGTTAACGATATTTTAGATTTACAGTATCACACGGCCGACAATGAGTTTACTCTGCTGATTGAAAAACAAAATCAGGAGGTTTGGGAACTTAAAATCGAAAAAGAACCCGGGGAATTTCTGGGGATTGAAATTGATGCTATCGGAACAGAAGGATTGAAAAAATGTGCCAATAATTGTATTTTTTGTTTTATCAGCCAGTTACCGCCGGGGATGAGAGACTCACTTTATGACTGGGATGATGATTATAGACTTTCTTTAACCCAGGGAAGCTATATAACCCTCACAAACCTTCGGCCTCAAGATATTGAACGAATCAAAACTCTTCATATCAGCCCTCTTTATATCTCGGTTCACGCTTGTGACAGTGCCGTGCGGGCCCAATTAATGGGGAACCCAAAGGCAGGAAATCTTCCGGAACAAATCCGAATGCTAGCGGAAGCGAGGATAACACTCCATACCCAGATTGTTTTGGTTCCGGGATATAATGACGGGAAAGTATTGGAAGAGACAGTGCAGGAGCTGGCTCAATTATATCCTGCGGTTCAGTCTATAGGGGTAGTACCGGTAGGGTTGACCAAATTCAGGGCTGGCCTGCCCAAATTACGAACGGTTAGCCCCAAAGAAGCGGCTCAAATATTGGATCTAGGCATAGCCTGGCAAAAAAGTTTTCGAACTCGGACCGGTAGAAATTTAGTCTATTTTTCAGATGAGTTTTAATTCTTAAGCGGTCGAGATTTCCCGCCGATAGATGAGTATGATGATTTCTCCCAATTAGAGAACGGGATTGGATTAACCGTTAAATTCAAGGAGGAGGTTGAGTCACACCTTTCTTTTCTTCCTCGAGCTATACATGAAAAAAGAATGGTTCATCTCGTAACCGGTGTCCAGGCAGCTGATTTTTTTCAAAAGCTATGCAATCAATTAAAAGAAATCACTGGCATAAATATTACAGTCCATCCCATTGTCAATAGATTTTTCGGTCCTCAAATAACCGTGGCCGGGCTTTTAACTGCGCGGGACATAGCTGCTCAGATTAATGATTTAGAAGGGGATTATTTTTTAATCCCGAAGGTAATGCTAAAAGCCGATGAAGATGTTTTTTTGGACGGTTACAGTGTAGATTGGTTGGCTCGGAAAATTAACGGTCAAGCAATAATTGTAGAAAACAACGGGAAAGCATTCCTGGAAGGAGTTTTAAGAAAGCGGATCGGGGGTGTAGCATAAGTGAGTAAACCGTTAGTAGCTATAGTGGGACGTCCCAATGTTGGTAAATCGACTCTTTTCAATAGAATAGTCGGCGGTATGGTGGCTATAGTGGAGAATACTCCCGGGATCACGCGGGATAGGTTATATTTTGATGCTGAATGGCAAGGAAAAAAATTTACCTTAATCGATACTGGCGGGATTGAATTTAAAGACAAAACGACTCCATTGTCCTCCCAGATGAAGCAGCAGGCTGAAATAGCCGTGGAAGAAGCGGATGTGGTATTATTTTTAGTGGACGGAAAAACCAGGGTTACCCCAGATGACGAAATGATTGCCAGGTATTTGCGACAGGCCGGTAAACCAGTTATTTTGGTTGTCAATAAAATCGAGCATTTTGACAGTTTTGAAAGCGAAGCACACGAGTATCTGTCCTTAGGATATAGAGATCCGATTCCGGTATCCGCTGTACATGGTATGAATATCGGGGATTTGTTGGATGCCATTATCTCTCATTTCCCGGATGAGCCGCAAGAAGAAATTGATCCCGATATTATAAAAATTGCCGTTATTGGCAGGCCAAATGTAGGAAAATCTTCAATAGTCAATAAATTATTGGGGGAGGAACGGGTAATTGTCAGCGATATTCCGGGTACAACCAGGGATGCTGTTGATACTCCGTTTACCTACGAAAATAGACAATATATTTTAATTGATACAGCCGGAATAAGAAGAAAGAAAAAAATTTCCGAAGTTACCGAAAGTTACAGTGTAATACGTTCCTTTAGGGCTATTGAGCGTAGCGATGTTGTCCTAATGGTGCTTGATGCCACCGAAGGTGTTACCGACCAGGACAAAAGGATTGTGGGTTATGCGCATGAAAAAGGCAAGGGTATAATATTAATAATAAATAAATGGGATTTAATAGAAAAAGATGACAAAACTATCAATAAGTTTGAAAAAAAAATTAGGGAAGAACTGGCTTTTGTCGATTATGCACCTACCCAGTTTGTTTCGGCTAAAACAGGGCAGAGAATCAACAAAATTATGGATTTAGTAGAATTTGTGGCGGAACAAAACAGTCGTCGCATCTTAACAAGTACTTTAAACAGTCTGCTTCGGGAATGGGTGCATTTAAATCCCCCACCTT
>JAAYII010000320.1 GCA_012523535.1 Peptococcaceae bacterium | reverse complement strand
TTTCTGAAGAAAGCGAAAATAAACTGGAAAATTGCACTAAAGGAATTAATGACAATATCAAATCTCTTATCCGCTTAGCTTCCCATAAAATCACAACGCAAGGAGACAGAATTAATACCAAACGTAAAAGCAGAAATAAAAAAGATTTTGAGGAACAGCCTGAAGGGCATAATACTGATAATGACTTACAGGATTCGACTCTTTCTGTCCCTCTCGACACAAACCAAACAATCGAGGAAGAAAAAATGACCGCTTTATTGGAAGATACTGATAAAGGGAACGAACAGCAAGAAAGGAAAAATGAAACAGCCTAATAATTAACTGAACAGTTTGCTGACAGACAGATCCTCATGAATACGAACAATGGCCTCTCCAAGCAAAGGAGCAACGGACAGTACTTTTATTTTACTAATTCTTTTCTCTGCCGGTAGGGGAATTGTATTCGTAACCACAACTTCCTTAATTACGGACTTTTCCAAGCGTTCGACTGCCGGCCCGGACAACACCGGATGAGTACAGCAGGCATAAACCTCCTTGGCCCCTCTTTCCAATAAGGCACTGGCAGCATGAGTAATGGTTCCTGCGGTGTCAATAATATCATCAATTAATATCACGGTTTTACCTTCCAGCTCACCAATTATATGCATTACTTCGGAAACATTGGGTTCCGGCCGACGTTTGTCAACTATGGCTAAAGAAGCACCGATTCTTTCCGCAAAGTTACGAGCCCTGCCAACTCCTCCAATGTCAGGAGAAACAACACAAATGTTTTCTAACTTTTTTTCCATAAAATATTCGGCCAAGATCGGTACTCCGGGAAGATGATCCACCGGAATATCAAAAAAACCTTGAATTGCCGGAGCATGAAGGTCCATGGCAACTAAGCGGTCCGCTCCGGAAGTTGTAATTATGTTAGCTATTAATTTGGCCGTAATAGGTTCCCTAGCCTTTGCCTTTCTTTCCTGGCGAGCATAACCGTAATAAGGGACCACGGCCGTAATCCTATATGCTGAGGCCCGACGTAAAGCATCTACTAAAATTAACAACTCCATAATATTATCATTGGCCGGTGAACAGGTTGGCTGAATAACAAAAACGTCAGCCCCTCTAACACTTTCCTCAATACCAATACTGATTTCGCCATCCTGAAACCTTTTTACATTGGCTTCACCAATAGAAATTCCTAAATAATCGGATATTTCTTGCGCCAACTCCGGATTGGAATTGCCGCAAAAGATTTTGAGTTCTCTTGTAGCCATAATATCCCCCTAGTTATCTTTGGCTTTCAGCCAGTTATTTATTATTTTTTGTGGCGATCGTTCCACGGCCAACGAGTTATCCGGGACATCTTTAGTAATGGTAGACCCCGCACCAATAACACTATTTTTGCCTATTTCCACGGGTGCCACAAAATTAGTATTGCTTCCTACAAAAGCATTATCACCGATAACGGTTCGGTGTTTTTGTTTGCCGTCATAATTGCAGGTAATAGTACCCGCGCCTATATTTACTTTCTTACCCAATTCGGAATCCCCAATATAGCTAAGATGGGGAATTTTGGAACCTTCACCAATCCTGCTGTTTTTGATTTCAACAAAGTCCCCGACTTTAACCCCCTTAGCCAGCACCGTCCCGGGCCTTAAGTAAGCGTAAGGGCCAATAAGGCAATCTTCCCCAATTATTGCCTCCTTGGCCACGGAGTATTCTATATGACAGCCTTGAAGACAGGTGCAATTTTCTAAAAACGTGCCCGGTCCAATAATTGAATGTTCAGCGATTGTAGTAGTACCTTTAATAATGGTAAAAGGATGAATAATAACATCCTTGCCTATTTTTACCCGGGCATCGATTATTACTGAGGAAGGATTAATAATGGTTACACCTTCCATCATCCAGTATTTTCTGATTTGATCATATATTATTTCTTCAGCTTCGGCCAGTTGGCAACGATTATTAATTCCCAGAGCCTCGGTTTTGTCCTTAGTACAAACGATTTCTATTTTTTGCCCGGAATTAAGCAAAACATCAAAAACATCGGTCAAATAATACTCCCCTTGAGCATTTTGGGGTTTTATTAATTGTAAAGCCATTTTTAATTCGCGGCCTTGAAAACAATAAGTGCCGGTATTGATTTCTTTGATTTCTTTTTGTTCCGGGCTTGCATCTTTTTCCTCTACAATTCCTTGAAAAACTCCGTCTTTCTTGATTATCCGCCCGTAACCGTACGGGTCCTCCATAACGGCGGTGAGCACTGTGGCCGCGGCTCCGGATGATTGATGTTGTTTTAGCAGGGATGTTAGGGTATTGAGGGATAAGAGCGGTTGATCACCACTTAAAACCAAAACACAACTATTATCTTTAAGTTTAGGAACCGCTTGTTTAAGCGCATGGCCTGTACCAAGCTGTTCTTCTTGTACAACTATATCCGACCTATCCGCAATATGTTCAATGACCATATCACGGCCATGACCGACAATGGTTATAACATCTTCAATTCCCAACATTTGGGTTTTAGCTAAAACATGGTCAATTAACGGTTGTCCGGCAAGATGGTGCATTACTTTCGGCAGATCTGACTTCATACGGGTACCCTTGCCTGCGGCAAGGATTACACAAGTTATATGAGGCATTGATAAAATCCTCCAAGGTTTACCCAGTTTTATTGACATCTATTATTATAACGAATTTCGCTTCAGAAAAAAACATCATTTCTAGATTACCGGGCTTATGGGAATAAATACTTAAAATACTCGATAAGCGGGTTAGAGACTGTCCTTATTAATTATTTTTACTTGCCGGATAATTTGCTTAACAGGATAGGCGTACACGCAAAGAAGATGTCTTCAGAATGAAGACATCTTCTTTCCTATTTGGTTTATTAACTCTTTGTTTAGGGTTCACATCAACATTTATTCAAGGTTTTTCCCATATTCGTCTAAAACTCTGGTCTGGATTTTTTCTCTAGCCGCAGAAGAAATCGGGTGGGCAATATCACGAAAATCGCCTTCCGGTGTTTTCCTGCTGGGCATTGCTACGAACAAACCATTTGTTCCTTCGACAACCTTAACATCATGAACCACAAATTCATTGTCAAAGGTAACTGAAACAACAGCTTTCATTTTCCCTTCAGTATTCACCTTACGAAGTCTTACATCTGTGATTTCCATATTAAGTTTCACCACCCTTCCCCTCTGCCTAAAACTCTAATTGCTTTAATTCTATATAGAGCAAAAAACTCCTTCTAATTAGAGGAAAAAATTTTCCACTTTAAACTCCAATTTGACTTAAAACCTGAGTTTTTGCTTTTATTACCGGTTGATCTGTCGACGGATCCCCATATTCCAGTAGAGAAAGATAGTCATTAACAAGGCGAGATTCCTTCCATAAGACATCCTCAACTAGAATTCCAAGCCCTACAACTTCGGCAACAAATTCATGCATTAGACTAATAATTCCTTTTGCCGTTCCTCCCGCCTTAATAAAATCGTCAATGATTAAAACTTTTTTCCCGCTATCCAATGCTCTCCGGGCTAAAGACATGGTCTGGATCCTTTTTGATGAACCTGAAATATAGTTAATACTTACCGATGAACCTTCGGTAACCTTATTTCCATGGCGAATAACCACGGCAGGAATGCCTAGCGAATCGGCCGTCATCAAAGCCAAAGGAATGCCTTTGGTCTCGATCGTTACTACCGCTTCCGGTTTCCTGCTTCTAAAAATACTGGCAAAAATTAAACCCAGTGTTCTAACAATTCTAGGATCATAGAGCAAATCGGCCATATATATAAATCCACCGGGAAGAATTCGTTCGCTGGCATTAAGAGTTTGCGCCAATTTTTCCAAAAAACTTGAGGCCTCTTCTACAGAAATAGAGGGCAAATATTTGACTCCGCCGGCCGCTCCCGGTACGGTTTCCAAAAAACCCCTGTTGGACAATAGAAGTTTATCCTTAATCATTATCAAATCTTCACTGATGGTCGACTTGGCCGATTGAAAACGGTCTGCAAAAACTCCCAACGGGAAAAGCTGATTGGGATGAGACAGGAGAATTTCTGTTATGGCTATTAATCTATCAATTCTTTTCATTACCAAAGACCCTCCGGAAAAATCCTACTGCTTTTTGGATTTCTCCCTTAAAGCATCAAACATAACTTTAGCAGCGTTTTCAATATGGGCAGTGGCTAAACTTTGAGCTTCTTCAACATCATGCTTGGCAATGGCATCCACAATTGCCCTGTGTTCCTGAATAGCATATTTAGGCCTTCCGGGGACCGCTAAAGATGTGGTCCTAAATCTTTGAATCTGCTCTCTTAAGTTTCCTAAAATACTAATCAGTCTTTCATTTCTGCTTGCTTTATACAGGAGAGCGTGGAAATCGGTATCATTTTGCACCATCTCTTCCAACGTAGCGGGTTCCTTTTCATAATGCAAAACCCTCTCCATTTGTTCTATTTCATCATCGGTTATTTTTTCAGCGGCTAGGCCAGCAGCCAACCCTTCCAACGCGGCACGGATTTCGAACACGTCCTTAATATCTTTATATGATACCCCTGCTACGTAAGCGCCTTTACGTGGAATCATCACTACAAATCCTTCTAACTCCAGTTTTCTGATAGCTTCACGCACAGGAGTCCGACTAACACCCAGTTCCTCCGCCAGCTGTATTTCCATAAGCCGCTCCCCCGGCTCAAGAACGCCTTTCACTATGGCATCCCTTAATGCTTCCAGAACTATTTCCCGCAATGGTTTATAACTGTCCAGTTTGACCGGTACCAGTTTTCGCTCCACTGTCGCTCACTCCCTAATTCAAAAGTATTTATAACTATTACCTGCAATGGCCTTGACCAACCAGTGTTGATAAAAACCCGCTCTTTCCAAAACATCAATTAATCTTTCGCCGTGTTCCGCGTTTCGAAGCAAGCCAAAAACCGCCGATCCGCTGCCGGACATTAAAACACCTTCACAACCGTTTTCCTGTAATATCGTTTTTATTTTCTTTATTTCCGGCACAAGTTTGAAAGCTGCAATTTCCAAGGAATTGAAAAGATTTTCACCTATGGCCTTAATATTTTTTTGAGCTAACAATTTTTGCCAGGTGGAAAAACAAAGATTGCTGTCTTTCCCAATTTGGTCAAAAATCCGGTAAGCTAATGCCGTATCTACTCCCCGCTCCGGTTTGGCTATAATCAAATCCATTTCCGGTGCAGACGGCAGTTGGGTAAGTTCCGCCCCAGTACCTTCTCCCCACTGAGTTCCGCCTCTAAGAAAGAAAGCTGTGTCTGCTCCGCATTGTTGGGCTATCTGCCAAAGATCATCGTAGGAGAAAGGTTTGCCCAATAAGAGATTTAAAGCCTTAAGCACGGCCGCAGCATCGCTGCTCCCTCCAGCAAGACCGGCTTGCTGCGGAATTTGTATATAAATTGTAATCTCAGCCCCTGTCTTGTTACTCAGAGGGTAAACTTTATGATATTTTTGCAAAAACAATTCCGCCGCTCGATAAGCCAGATTCCTTTCCCCGCTTAGTTCGCCGCAATGGCAAATAATTACCTTCTCTCTCAAAGCCACCTTTACCCGGTCATAAAGAGAAACCGTTTGGAATATTGTTTGCAAATTGTGCATGCCGTCAGCTCTTTTTCCCTTAATAGCCAGAGCCAGGTTTATCTTGGCAGGGGCCAGAAGTTCCAACACGTCGTTTTCCATAAATTATAACTTTCTCCATGCCAGGTTTGATTTGATATCATGTTTTTTTTCAA
>JAAYII010000319.1 GCA_012523535.1 Peptococcaceae bacterium | reverse complement strand
GACCTCCAGGGCCGAAGATACCGCGAAAGCGGGAAAATAGGTCGTTGCCAGATAACCGGAAGGAACTACTTCAAAATCAAGTAGTTCCTTCTTTTTTTGTTTCGTAATTTTTTTGTTGTTATCTGGTAAGCGCTCGTAAGCGCTCAATAATCGGTAAGCGCTCAATATTCAGGTGATGTTATATAAAACAATACCCGTATAAGCACGGGGATAGTGTTTTATACGAACATTGTTATTATGAGCCCATAATTTAACTTTGTTGCAAAAAAAGAATGCTGACCATTACCTGAATATTGAGCGCTAACGAGGCTTTAGTCCAAAAATGCACGAAGCACGCAGATATATTCGTTTCTCATAAGCGACTCATTTCACAAATAAATAAAGATTATTGGAATATAAGGAATTATAGGGGAATACTAACATTTATATTGAAAAAACTTAATTTGAAAAATAAAAGAATTAATCAAATGTGCTTGCTGACGGTTTTTTGCCGAATATATAAGGAAAAAGATATCTTTTATTTTTTAAAGCTATGTTATAATTTTAATTAATAAAATATTGAGGGATAGGAGTTTGAACGGTAATGAAATTAAGTCCATTAACTCAAGACTTGTCGGTATTTAATAAGCTTGATTTTCAATATCCTCCCATTGGGGTTAAATTTTCTTTTTTCAGACCTGAGGGGATAGAGCAATTGGCAATGGACAAGAATTTGTCTCTTTGTGAGATGGTTAAAGAGGCTCAGTTGACGGGAAAACCATTTTATTTTTCCGCTGAAAACAACGAAACTTGCGTTGGCAAGATTTTATTGGGAATGACAGATATGGCTCCCTTTGCCGAGAGTGGTCAAATCGGAGTTAGGTTAGGAATTTTTAAAGAAGCCCGCAACAACTATAATCTTTATAAATACGTTCATAAAATGGAAAAAGGCGTTGTGAATTATGTTGTCTTTTCGACTATCGATAAGCTAAGCTATGATCCTGATGTTTTGGTTATTACTGCTAATCCTCATCAGACAGAAATTGTATTGCGCGCTGTAACCTATTCAACCGGTGAAATGTATACTTCCCTTGTAACACCTGTTATGGGATGCTCCTGGTTTTTAATTTATCCTTTTAAAACGGGAAAAGTTAATTATCTTATGCCATCTTTGGTACATGGTCCTAAGGGAAGGCAACTATATGCAGATGATACACTAATTATTTCAATTCCGCATCAATGGCTGCCAACTGTAACTAAAAATTTGCAAGAAATGAAAATAGACTTGCCATCCCACATTGATAAAGAGCATTATTATGCCGAGTTTGAACAAATCCTGAGCGACCTGGAGAAAGAATCTCAAAATCCATAAAATATGCTTGAAATTTTTAAGTTTAATTGATTTTTAATTAAACTTATTAAAGGCTAGTGTTCTTGATAGCAGGGATATCTATTCCTGCTATTATCAGTATTTAATTAATCAACTGCAGATTGTCGATTACAAGCAGTAACAAAGTAAAGGATTTAAATCTGTGATATGGAAGTATATCTAATAGTTGCGTAATTACCCGTTTCTCTCGGGATTACTTACTGCTGGAGGATTGAGCGTGGCCTCAAAAAAGTTAAAAAGAAAAAACAGAAAAAAACAGGATAAATTTGATGTTTTAAAAAATGAAATAATCGGAATAATCTTTGTAGGTATTGCCTGCTTGGGTATAATAGTTTTATATGCCAACGATGGCAGTATGGTTGCATCTTTCATAGCTCGAGTATTAAAAATCGCGGCGGGTATTGGCGGAGCAGGAATTTTTGTTATGCTGGCTGTTTTAGGACTTAGTTTAATGGCCCAGAAT
>JAAYII010000318.1 GCA_012523535.1 Peptococcaceae bacterium | reverse complement strand
GTCCTGATCCGCCGCCTCGGCGATTATTTCGGAAGCTTCATTCACTTCCATCAGAGTCAGATTTGATCCTCCGGTAATATTTAAGAGAAGACCTTTGGCCCCTTCGATGGAAGTCTCCAACAACGGGCTGGAGATGGCCTTGCGGGCGGCTTCGGCCGCTCTGTTTTCACCTGAGGCTTGTCCGATACCCATGAGAGCGGAACCGGTTTCAGCCATTATGGTTTTGACATCGGCAAAATCCAGGTTAATCAAACCGGGAATTGTAATTAAATCTGATATGCCCTGAACCCCTTGCAGCAGTACATCATCGGCAATTTTAAAAGCTTCTTGCACGGTGGTATGTTTATCAACAACCTGCAATAAACGGTCATTGGGGATAGTTATTAATGTATCCACCTTTTCGCGCAGTTCCATAATGCCTCTTTCAGCCTGCATGGCTCTTTTTCGACCTTCAAAAGAAAAAGGCCTGGTCACTACTCCAACTGTTAAAGCTCCTAATTCCTTGGCGATTTCGGCTACTACCGGGGCGGCACCCGTACCTGTACCCCCGCCCATTCCTGCAGCTACGAAAACCATATCGGCCCCCATTAAAGATTTGGCAATTTCTTCCCGGCTTTCTTCAGCCGCGTTATGGCCGATTTCAGGATTGGCTCCGGCACCTAATCCTTTGGTCAGTTTAACTCCGATTTGTATTTTTTCAGCTGCCCGGGACATTTGCAGCGCCTGGGCATCTGTGTTTATACCTATAAATTCGACCCCTTGAAGGCCAACAGAAATCATTCTGTTTACAGCGTTGTTGCCGCCGCCTCCCACTCCTATAACTTTGATTCGAGCAAACAGGATATCATCGTTAGCGAATTCGAGCATTCTTCCCCCTGCCTCTCTTTAATCAAATTATATAACATTCAAAACAACAAATCCTAGATCCCGAGACTTGTTAAACGCAGTTAATTATCTAAGCGTAATAACATGGGAATCATGTTATCTTCTAATTATTAAAGATATAATTTCTAGATTAATTATCAATAATCCTTTTTTCTTTTTAAATTATTGCTTAAATTATGTTTTTTTATGGCCTATTAATGATATGGCGACGTATTATACTGATGTTTTGGAACAACCTGGTACCGAAAGCAACAATGGCAGCCAGATAGAGATCCACTCCCATTCTATCTCCGATAAAAGCCAAGGCACACGCTGTGACAATATTAACTAAAAAACCGCTCATAAAAACCGTAGTATCAAAATTACCTTCTTTATAGGCCCGGATTCCGCCCATAACCGAGTCCAGGGCTACAATAATCGCTACCGAAATATATTTGGCATACTCTACCGGAATAGTAATTGGGCTCACAAACCCGATTATTAATCCTATTATTAATCCAAAAATCGGCAGCCACATAAAAAATTTACCTCCTTAACGGCCCAAAACAGGTTTCCCGGCTGTGAGATCTATATACTTTATCGCCTTTTCCATTATTTTAAACTCTTCACTATTAAGCAGTTCTTCAAGAAGTTTTAATTTCTTGCCGTAGTCATCACCTATACCCATCCTTACCTCTATACCGTTTGTTAAGTAAACAAATATTTGCCCGTCTTGAACATAATGAATCTCACCAAATATGGCTTTCAAATCGGGAGATGCTTGTCCGACAAATTGTAAACATGTTTTCAGTCCGGGGTCTTCGATTTGTTGTCCCGGACCAATAGTTTCCGGAATCTCAATTCCGGTTAAAATTGGACTGTCTTATTGCGGCCAAGTATCGTAATATCT
>JAAYII010000406.1 GCA_012523535.1 Peptococcaceae bacterium | reverse complement strand
GGTTGTAACTGTCTAAGAGATCCAGTTTGGCCGCCCAGCTTAAGCGGTCGTCAAAATAGGCTGTCCAGCTGCGGCCGGATTCGTCAACATATTTGAAAGTGGGGATGCCTACGGGATCGGTGGGAGTGGTTTCCCGGGTAATGGTAGCCCCGTATTGCTCAGCCTTCTTCAAGGCTCCCGCCAGGCCGAAGGCCTCCGATGTCCAGCCTGTTCCTTGATCGTTAACCCGCCAGCTCCGGCCGTAATAGGGAATGCCCATAAGGATTTTTTCCGTGGGGATTTCGCAGGAGGCATAGGCCATAACTTCCCTTACCCAGTCCAAAGGCGCTATGGGGCCGGGGGCCGAAGTGGAGTAATGCTTGTCATAGGACATGATTTGGATATAGTCGACGTAAGGGGCCAGGCCGCTGTAATCGTACTCCTTATTCCAGGAAGGCTGATTAGGGCCTGTTTTAGCGGGCACAGCCATTAAAACCAATTTGCCCTGGCCGTGCAGCCGGTTATAAAGGTCTCGCATCAGGCATATGAGGGAGTCGGCCAGGTCGTCGTCCAGCGCCTCGGCATCCACCAGGATACCGTCAGCATTGGTTTCCCGGATCATTCTTTCCGCACTGTTGATGAAGGTTGCTCGCTTGGAACTGTCGCGCAGGACATCGCTCCCGTTTTTGCCGGTGACCATGATAAGCGGTACCACCCGGGCCCCTTTGCTCTGTCCCAGGGAGACCAGGTATTTAGGGATTTCCGCGCTGCTGAAGCGATAGGCAAAGCTGCCGTCGGGCTGGAGCTCGCCCAGGCAGTTGGGAGACAGGATCTGGATATAATCGGTAAAAGGTGAAGGTACTAGATTGAGTTGCTCCTCATAGTTGGCTTTATTAGCATAACCGGCCCAGTACTGCAGGGAGATCCGGTTGTGGAATTTGCCGGTGCGCACTATGTTTTCCACCTTGTAGTTGATAACGTTTAATCCTCCCAGGATAAAGAAACTGCTTACTTCATTTCGCTTGTCGTTCAGATAGGATAAAGTTCCGGAATTAAGCAGGGCATTTTCATCTTGGGGGACCAGGACAATAGGGTTATTATCCATGGCCGCCAGCACCGACCCGGCCAGGGCGTCCGGAAAATCCGTTCCGGTGGCAATTACCATCTTGGAAGTTTCAAATTCCAGGTTGTCTAAAATGGCGACATTGGTATCATAACGGTTGCCGCCGCTTAAGCGGTCCACTTGGTAGCCGGCCGCGGAAAGCTGGTTTGCCGCTTGAGAGCTGATGACACTTTCTCCCCCGATTAAGGTAACCCTGGTTACTCCCAGCTCCTTAAGAGCATTGAGAGTGACTTCCGGCACATTTTTGACGTCGGTTAAGAGCAGGGGGATATTATTGGCGGCGGCATAAGCGGAGATGCTTAAAGCATCGGGGAAAGCCTGCCCGGAAGCCAGAAAAGCCCACGTACTGCTTTGTACGGAGGCGGTGGCGATTTTGGCCGCCGTTTCATAACGGTTGCTGCCTTCAATGCGCACCGTGTCCATACCGTTATCTTTCAGCTCATTTTCCACCTTGGCGGAGATTGCCGCCGTTCCTCCCAGTATGTAAACCTTGCTGGTTCGCAGGCGTTTCATTTCATTGAGAACTTCAGACCGCAGGTTGTTGGATTCCGTAAGGAGCAGGGGGCCTTGGACTTGCGGGCTGTTGGCCAGCACCGCCCCGGCTAAAGCGTCCGGAAAAGTGTCGCCGCGGGTCAAAACAACGTTGTAGGCTTCATCCCAGTTTTTTTCTGCTATCTGGACAGCGGTTTCATAGCGGGTTTTTCCCGCCAGGCGCTGGATAGAAGAGGCCGAATCATCAGCTTTAGCTGCCGGCAAAATGCTGCCCGGTCCGCAGAAAATACCGCCTGTGATCAGGGCAGCCGTGGTCAGCAAAGCAAAAGTCTTTTTCAACCGAGTTCGAAAACTGTTGAACATCTCTTTTCTCCTTTCCATTTTGCCAAAAATTTATGATTTAAAAAGCTCTTATTCGACACAATCGGGCAAAATCCTGTATAGGATGAGAAAAAGAATACTCTGGATAGGTTAGAAAATTATGGGGAAACTGCGTGAGATTGCCGCTTGATTTTGCGTCTATACTTGCGATACAGGATGCTCAGAGCCCATTGCTTGCCAAAAAATCCATAATTCTCTTTATCCCTTCACAAAAGAGCCGAATCTAAATCTTGCAAATTTAGACTAAAAATGCGAGGATATTATCTGATTTAGTACTGGAAATATTTCCGGTTTTAGTGTAAAATGATTAAGCATATACAGCTTAGTAAAAAATGTCAGATTAAGAAAAATAGTGAATAATCCTAAGATAAAAATTTTACTTGCAAGCAGGAATATTGGCGTCTTTACAGAATAGTATTATGCAGGTATGGAAGCCCTACCATTTTGTGCTTCTTTTACCATAAAAGGCAGTCTAAAGGGTTAGCCGCCCCTGAGGAACGTGGCTCAGAGGGGGGACGCCCCCGCTAGGGTGGTGCCTTTAGATATTGCGCAATGTCTAAAGATGATTTTCTGCGACATCAGTTAAGGGGGGTGAGGAAAAACATAAGACAGTTGAGTGAAAGGCAAGCCCACTTGTTGAATACTAGAAATTGATCATAATGAGGAAGTTTGCCTGATGACAGAACTTACCCTTTAAGAAAGAGAGGAGATTTGACTAAATGAGTAAGAGAAAAGCGATAGCCATACTAGCTATCATTGCTATGGTTCTGACTCTTATGCCGGCTGCTATGTTTGGTGCTACCAACGTTGACAGACTGGCAGGAGCCAACCGTATTGAAACAGCTCTAAAAATCTGCGATGCAGGCTGGAAATCTGCTGATACAGTAATACTTGCTGCCGCAGATGAAGCAAACCTCGTTGACGCACTTGCCGCAGGTCCTCTGGCCGCGCAGGAAAATGCTCCTATTCTTGTAACTTACAAGAACTCTTTAAATGCTGATGTTAAGGCTAAAATTGCCGCACTCGGCGCTAAGAAAGTTATTGTCGTAGGTGCAGTTTCTGACAGCGTTGTAGAAGAGCTCAAAGCCATTGCAGGTGTAACCGTAGAAATAATTTCCGGTAAAAACAGAATTGAAACTGCAAACCTTATCAATGCTAAATTGAAAAATGTTGCAGGAACTTTCGTAGTCGGCTATCTGGGACTTCCCGATGCTCTTTCCGTAGCTTCCTACGCTGCAGCTAACTACTTTGCAAATGTTATTGCCAATTCGGACGGCAGTGTTAACAAAGACAATCTTAGAGGCGCAACCACTTACATTGTCGGCGGAACAGCCCGTGTTGCTGACATTGATGGCGTAACTCGCTTTGCCGGCAGTGACCGTTTAGAGACCAACGCTGCCGTAGCAAAAGGCCTGCAATTTGATTTCACCAAGGTCTATGTTGCTAACGGACGCACCTTGGTTGACGCTCTGGCCGTAGCTCCTCTGGCTGCAAAAACCAATTCCTTCGTGCTGCTCGTTGAAGCCAATAAAGGCAAAGCCGTAGAAGGTATGTCTGTTTCCAGCCAGATCATCGCTGTTGGCGGAACCGCTGCTGTTCCTCAGAGTGTTCTGGATAACCTCTTTGAAGAGGACGACGAATTCACAATTAAGTCCGTTTAAGCTCCTAACCTGATCCAGCTCAAACTTGAGCTCAGCAATACCGATTATGTTGAAGAAGACTTAACAGATGTTACAAATTATGAATTAGAAGCAGTCGCAAAAGGCGATAAAGAAGCTTCAAGAATTGATGTTGATAAGGCCAGCGTTAAAGGAACGACTTTGACTTTGACTTTAAAAGAACCTGTTAAGAATGAAACAACAGGTAAACTCACAGTTGATAAAGTAGTTACCGGTAAAGAACTTGTTTTCGACAACATCAAGTTCTCCGATCATGAAATCCCGACCATTGAAGATGTTAGAGTTATCGGAAAAGACACTGTGAAATTTGTCTTTAGCGAGCCGATTAATATCGTAGCCGGTTCTGAAGAAGAATTTGATTTTGAACAGGATGGCTCTTCCTACAGTGTCAAAGAAGTTAAAAAAATTAAAGATGGTCTGGAAGCTAACGTAGTAGTTTTCGACAACTTTAAAGAAGGCGATCTTACCGTTAAGGTTGGCAACGGTTTGGAAGACTATGCTGGAT
>JAAYII010000317.1 GCA_012523535.1 Peptococcaceae bacterium | reverse complement strand
GATTTCTTAAAATTTCTTAAAGTCATATCGATGTCATTCTTCAGGAAGTAAATTTCTGTCCTGTGGCAAATTATCGATGGTATCTTGATTAATAACTATATTAAAGACAGGCTGCTTACCTAAAGGTTCGATTTCTACCCCATTCAGTTTCATAATCATCCCTCCAGGATTACCGATAGAAACAAATTCAATTTCCCTTGACCCGCGTAAAACCTTTGTCTCTCCTTTATAATTCATACTGTCCACCGGAGGTCCACCGTCTATCTTAACCCTCATCCAGCATCTATCAGTAAAAGTTATTTCAGCCACAATTCCTGAATATTCTTCAGTCGGTGTGGGAGATGAGCCGTCCGGTATCTGTCCCTCTTCATCGCTTGGCTCTTCAACAACAGGTGCGCTAGGCAAAGGTGGCGGGTTATAACCGGCATTTTGGGATGTGTCATTCTTGTTTCCAAAATAACTAATACCATAAATAATTCCTATAACAACAACGGCAAAAAGGACAATAACCAGCGGCTTAAACCAGAAAGCCTTTTGGCCAACCGGTTTGGGTGGCATCTGCACTTTATTTTCAACCTCTTGTTGCCTGGAAATATTATAGAGACCGATAATTTCCTCAGGATCAAGCCCAAGATACTTAGCATAATTCCTTAAAAAACCCTTGGTATAGGTTACTCCGGGAAGCACATCATACTCTTCTTGCTCCAAAGCTTTAAGGTATCTGGCACGAATTTTAATGACATTCTCGATATCCTGGTATGTCCATCCTTTTTCTTCCCGTGCTTTTTTCAATATTGCTCCTTCTCCGGCCAATGTAGACACCACCTATCTTTTACACTTTTAGGCAAGCCAAAATTTTTATCCAAAAAATCCTTGAGCTTGCTTATGCTTTGTTCAAGGTTTTTATTATTGATACAGAACTCATAGTCCTGTTCTTCATTAGGATAACCATATAATTTGTCGTAATATGTACTCATCAATCTAACGGCAAACTCATGATATTCTTGTTTTTCCAGCATCTGCACAAGTTCGTTTAAATTTGTTGTCCCCAGATATTTTTTTAATTTTACAAGTGCTTGTTTAAGTTCTGATATTGCTTCAGAACTTAAAATGTATTGACGGACCAATCTATCCGCTCTACTTTCAATTGTATCATAAATAAGTATTTCCGTACCTTCACGCATCGCTTCCACTAAAGATCTAGGCAGATTCAACTTTCCAATCTTGCTGCTCTCACACTCTACAATAATATAGTCGTATTCTTGGTAATTAATTAACTCGTGATATATAAGAGATTCAAACTGTTTTTGGCTCGGCTGGACACCCAAGCCGATACTTCCGAAAACCGAACCCCTATGATTGGCTAAGCTCTCCAAATCAAGCACAGGATACCCTTGGGCTTTTAACTCCTGCAATATTTCCGTCTTCCCTGTTCCCGTATTGCCTTTGAGGACCACAACACGATATGGAAACTTCTCCTCAAAAAACCGGACAACGTGGCGCCGATAAGCTCGGTTTTGGGGATGTCATGGCAACCCCGGGTGAAAAATGGGCATATAAAGTTTGTTTTAATACCCAAAGATGAAATTAAAGAAGGCG
>JAAYII010000316.1 GCA_012523535.1 Peptococcaceae bacterium | reverse complement strand
TTATATCGCCTCCATGTTGGGTACCCGGCGCTTCGGCGGTAGCAAAAAGGCAGGCTGGGGAGCAGTGGCCGGCACTATAATCGGTCTAATCTTTCTTGGTCCTTTAGGAATTTTGATCGGTCCTTTTTTGGGAGCGGTATTAATTGAATTATTGCAGGGAAAAGAAATAATTAAGGCCTGTCGCGCCGGGCTGGGTACCCTCCTGGGCATCTTCAGCGGAACAGTGGTGAAATTGGTTATTGAAATTCTAATGATAGTCTATTTCTTCCTAAGGATTTATTAGCCCTCAAAGTTCACAGTCACCAAATTTATGCGGAATAAAGTTTAATCTCAGGGTAAAAATAAAATGTGTTCGAAAAAACAAAAGATGAGGTGCTCGGCAATGTCTTTCCCTGAGGAGTTTGTTCCCGGCAATTGGAATATTGAAATAGATGTGCGCAATTTTATACAACTCAACTATACTCCCTATACTGGAGATGCTTCTTTTTTAAAGGGTCCAACCGAAGCAACAAAAAAACTTTGGCAAAAAGTTTTAAAACTAATGGAAGAAGAAAGGAAAAAAGGCGGGGTGTTGGATGTTGATACACATACTATATCTACTATCTGTTCCCATCCTCCCGGTTACATAGATCGTGATTTAGAAAAAATAGTGGGTTTACAGACCGACAAACCTCTCAAAAGAGCTATCATGCCTTTTGGGGGATTGAGAATGGTTCAAAAAGGATGTGAAGCCGCGGGCAAAAGTCTTGATCCTCGAGTGGCTGAAATATTTACCAAGTATCGTAAAACCCATAATCAAGGAGTTTACGATGTCTATACTTCGGAAATGCTTAAAGCCAAAAAAGCGGGCATTATTACCGGTCTTCCTGACGCCTACGGCCGGGGCAGAATAATCGGCGATTACAGACGAGTTGCTTTATACGGAGTAGACAGGCTGATTGAGGAAAAACAAGCCGAACTTACCCAGTTGGAATATGATTATATCGATTATGAAACTACAAGGGCACGAGAAGAGATAAAAGAACAAATATTGGCTCTTCAAGAACTGAAAGAAATGGCTCGCCTCTATGGTTTCGATATTTCCAAGCCCGCGCAGGATGCACGTCAAGCGATTCAATGGCTGTATTTTGGTTATCTTGGAGCTGTGAAAGAACAAAACGGAGCGGCAATGAGTATCGGCAGAATATCTACATTTTTGGATATATACCTGGAAAACGATTTGCGTCAAGGCCGAATTACAGAAGAAGAGGCTCAAGAACTTATTGATCATCTGGTTATGAAATTGCGCATTGTTCGATTTTTACGTACTCCGGAATATGACAAACTTTTCAGCGGCGATCCCACCTGGGTAACGGAAAGTATCGGGGGTATGGGTTTGGACGGTAGAACGCTGGTTACCAAAACGTCTTTCCGCATGCTGAATACCCTATTTAATTTGGGTCCGGCCCCGGAACCCAATTTAACTGTATTGTGGTCCGTTCAACTCCCCCGAGGTTTTAAGGAATTCTGCGCCAAAGTATCCGTCGCCACAAGCTCAATTCAATATGAGAATGATGATATTATGCGCCACCATTGGGGTGATGATTATGGTATAGCCTGTTGTGTATCCGCCATGCGTTTGGGCAAACAGATGCAATTTTTCGGTGCACGCTGTAACTTGGCTAAAGCTCTGCTTTATGCTTTAAATGGTGGTAGGGATGAAATAAGCGGAATTCAAGTGGCCCCAATGTTTGCTTCGGTAGAAACTGAGTATTTGGATTTTGAAGATGTCTGGAAGCGTTTTGACATGCTGTTGGACTGGTTAGCCAGGCTTTATATCAATACTCTTAATCTCATTCACTATATGCACGATAAGTATGCTTATGAAAGATTGCAAATGGCACTTCATGACAGGGAAGTATTCAGAACAATGGCTTGCGGTATAGCCGGATTATCCGTCGTCACTGACTCTTTAAGCGCTATAAAATACGCTAAAGTTAAACCAATAAGGGACAACAGAAATCTAATTGTCGATTTTGAAGTGGAAGGCGATTACCCCAAATTTGGTAACAACGATGAGCGAGTGGATTCCATTGCTACGGATATTGTTAAACTGTTTATGAATAAGTTGCGCAAACAGAGAACATACCGCAACAGTACTCCTACCCTATCCATACTGACCATTACTTCCAACGTTGTTTATGGCAAAGTAACCGGCAATACCCCCGACGGCCGGAAAAAGGGTGAGCCGTTGGCGCCCGGGGCCAATCCCATGCATGGCAGAGATATTAACGGAGCTCTGGCCGTTTTGAAATCCATTGCCAAATTACCTTACGAATACGCTCAGGACGGAATCTCTTATACTTTTTCCATAATACCAAAAGCCCTGGGCCGGGATGAGCAAACCCGCATTGCAAATTTAACTGCGCTTTTGGACGGATATTTCCGTGAGGGAGGTCACCATATCAATGTCAATGTTTTCGATAGAGAAATGCTTTTGGATGCCATGGAACACCCGGAAAAATATCCCCAATTAACTATCAGGGTTTCTGGCTATGCCGTGAATTTTATCCGCTTAACCAGAGAGCAACAGCTTGATGTCATTAATAGGACAATTCACAACCAGATCTAAATCCATAGGAGCAAGCTTATGACTCTGACAGGCAGAATACATTCTTTTGAAAGCTTCGGAACACTGGACGGACCTGGAATACGATTTGTTGTCTTTATGCAAGGTTGTCCTTTAAAATGCATATATTGCCATAACCGGGATACTTGGGATCCTCGAAAAGGCAATGAATATACTGTGGAGCAAGTGTTTCAAAAAATATATGAGTATCGAAACTTTTTTGCTTACTCCGGAGGAGGCGTAACTGTATCCGGAGGTGAGCCTACCCTCCAAGCTGAATTTGTAACCGAGCTGTTTAAACGGTGTCACGCAGCCGGAATCCATACGGCCCTTGACACCTCCGGATTTGTCGATATAGACAGGGTAAAAGAACTTTTAAATTATACGGACTTAATCCTGCTGGATATCAAACACCCCCATGAGGATAAACATATTGAGATTACAGGAGTCGGTACCCAAAAGATTAGGAAGTTTATGCATTATACTGAAGAAAAAAGAATTCCCTTATGGATAAGATATGTTCTCGTTCCCGGTTATACCGATGATGAGAAAACATTAAAAGAAACAGCTTCCTTGCTCTGCAATCTTCATAACGTTAAGAAAATTGAGGTTCTGCCATACCATCGCCTTGGGGAATACAAATGGGAGCAACTGGGCGAGAATTATAAATTAAAGGGCATCGACGAACCATCTTCTGAAAAAGTAAGCCAAGCCAGCCGAATCTTGCAAGATTGTCTTAACTTAAATACAAAACCATAACCTTTATGAAGAAAGCTAAAAAATCACATGAATCCGAATTGATATCATTCGGATTTTTTTATTACCAAGTTGCCACGATTATCTTTATTTCATATTATAAACAAACACAATTAATACCAAAATTTGGTATAAGGAGGATAGAGATGTTATTTTTAATAAAAAGTTATAGACGTTTGCATTGGGCTTACACCATACCAAACTGGAATAATGCTGGAAAATTTGTTGAGACTATAGAGGAAAAAAATGATCAACCAAATGCGGATTATAATCCTGAGTTTGCAAACATCGAAGATCAAGCGGGCTTTGACATTGGTGGAAGCGGCATTGCTAATAGCAATACTCCCTCAAAAGGAACCGGTAATGAGGAATTTGATGAATTAATTGAAACTCTTGGCTATTCTTATGATCCTGAGCAGGATATTTTTGTTTCCCGCATGCATCCGTGGCAAAGAAAATTCGGCTATTGCCGTCTTTTTGATGAACTGGCTACTGTGATGGGAATGGTTGTTGACTGCGAACCTATATATTTCGATTATAACGGCCAAAAGTGGATGATAGGCATTTGGAAAGGCCAGTACGATATGGTTACTGGCGGCGAAATCGGCTTTTATAAAGGAATCGTTAATATTAATCTCCCCGGTATTAACAGCGGTATTTACTAT
>JAAYII010000315.1 GCA_012523535.1 Peptococcaceae bacterium | reverse complement strand
TATCATCTATATCCCAAGCATATATTTGGCTGGAATCATGTTTTTCATTTAAAACCTGAAGAAGTATATTGCCGCTTCCGCAGCACGGATCCAGTACTTTTTTTCCTGGGGGAATTTGAATATCCTGCAACAGAATGGCAGGGGTATAAAATGAACCTTTCTGGGACTTGGTAGCCAAGTTTTGCACGGACTGGTAAAAAGCTCCGATAAAATCGTCATTGTATTTGGGAATATGGATGTCTTCATAATATTGGAGCGCCTTGGGAACATTGATTTGCTTGTTCTCAGCCCAAGCAAGCAAAAAGAAATCCAATTTGCTTTTCGGATTATTGTACCATTTTTCTGTCAATAATTTTGCTGAGCGTAAAGATGACAGGGCCAAAGAGAAAACGCTTTCCTCAATTCCCAAATTTAGGTTTTGGTGAATATCGATGACTTTTTTGAGTAAAATTTTTCTTTCTTTGGATGTAATCCCCAAATAACAGACCGTATTCTTTGTTGCCAAGGAACGATTGGCTCGGCCCTTTAGCCTGCTGGAAGACAGTGAATTTATTATTTCCGTAAACTCTTTTGGACTAAGATATTTTTTATTCCCGGGGATAACACCTGTCTTTAACCAATTGCTAATCGTCGCTTCGGAGACGTTTAGAACTGTTTGAATATCGTCCATGGTATAAAGATCTTTGTTTAGAAGGTTCATAAAAACTCGATATCTCCTCTAAAACAATAAATATATTTTAACAAAAATTATTCAAATCAACTACTGAATTGGCAGTTTGAAATTGGATTTAAATTTGATTCGCGCTATTGTCTATAATTTATTTTAACAAATATTAGAAAATTCTGCTTTCGCATTTACCCTTGAGGCAAATTAAGGAAAGAGTTATACTAAAATTAACTTATTAAAAAAGTAACAAGCAAAAATACCTCTTCAGGACAAGGGGCAAAAAAATGAAAGCGTCAAACAGACCTTCCTGGGACGAATACTTTTTGGAAATTGCAAGTGTAGTAGCCAAACGTTCAACCTGTTTAAGACGAAAATACGGGGCGGTAATTGTCAAAGATAATATCATTGTCAGCACAGGCTATAACGGTGCCGCCCGGGGTGAACCAAATTGTATTGATACGGGGGAATGTGTAAGAGAAAAACTTAATGTTCCTAAAGGGGAAAGGTATGAGCTTTGCGTGGCTGTGCATGCGGAGCAAAACGCCATTATTGCCGGTGATCCGGTAAAAATGCGAGGAGCGACAATTTATATTTCGGGTTATGGGCGGAACGGAGACCCCGCATCAGGCGAGCCATGTTTGCTCTGCCGTAGAATGATTAAAAATGCCATGCTTAAAAGAGTGGTCTATTTGGATGAAGAAGGGAAGAAGAAAAATATTCGCTTTGTAGGCAGCGAATAAGGAGGTCTTTCGTTATGAAATCCATAAACCAAGCTATGAGTTCCGTTCTGATTAAAAGAGGGATGAGTTTTCTCGAAAAAAATCCGGATAAAAACATTCCTCGAGTGCTAAAATGGGCAAATAAAATAGCCCGCAACAAAGAACATAAACAAGTAATTCAATTTTTACTGAACATAACACAGGATAAAAATCACGCTGGTTACCGCTTGTTTAAGAGAATGTTTTTGGAACTAAAACCTCAGGTTAGAAGCAAATTTTTAATTAATTATTTTTTACAGGAAGTTGTTCTCGGCAATGCACATATTAAAAACATGAGGGAGAAACATCAATGTAATATACCTTATCAAATATTAATTGATCCTACATCGGCTTGCAATTTAAAATGTACCGGCTGTTGGGCGCAGGAATATGACAAGACCGATAATCTGGATTTTGAAACTCTGGACAGAATAATCCGTGAGGGCAAAGAGCTCGGCATATATTTTTATCTTTACTCGGGTGGCGAGCCTTTGCTGAGAAAAAAGGACATAATTGCGTTAGCTGAAAAACATAATGACTGTGCCTTTTTAGCTTTTACCAACGGAACTTTGGTTGACGAAGACTTCTGCCAACAAATGGAGAAAGTGGGAAATTTGGTTTTAGCTATCAGTGTGGAAGGATTTGAACAAGAGACCGATATGCGGCGCGGCGTTGGAACCTTCCAGAAAGTTATGCAAGCCATGGACCTTTTGAAACAGCATGGCCTGGGATTTGGTTTTTCCACCTGTTATCATCGCCGCAACACCGAAGTGGTGAGTTCGGATGAGTATATAGATCTTATGATTGAGAAAGGATGTATGTTTGGTTGGTATTTTACTTATATACCGTTGGGGAAAGATGCTGTTCCTGAACTGTTGGTAACTCCGGAACAAAGAGAATATATGTATCACAGGATAAGAGAAATTAGAAGCACAAAACCCATCTTCCTTTTAGACTTTTGGAATGACGGCGAGTATGTTAAAGGTTGTATTGCGGGCGGAAGGTATTATGTGCATATCAATGCCGCAGGAGATGTGGAGCCTTGTGCTTTTATTCATTATTCCAATTATAATATTAAGAACATGAGCCTTATTGAGGCTTTAAAATCGCCACTCTTTAAGCAATATGCCCAGGAGCAGCCATTTAACTCCAATCATTTACGTCCCTGTCCTCTGCTGGATAATCCGGAAAAGCTAAGGGCAATGGTCCATGCCTCCCAAGCTGTTTCTACCCAGCCCTTGGATAAAGAAGATGTGGATGTTTTAACAGCCAAGTGCGAAAAAGCTGCCCGTGAGTGGGCACCGGTTGCCGATAAGCTGTGGCAGAAATATCTTGAGAAGAAAGAAAAGAAGATGAAAGAAAAGGAAGAGGAAATAATTTACAGCAAAGTTTGCGGTAAGTAATTACATTTTTTTGAGAATCTATTATAATTAAAGGGTGTTTAATAAAAATAATACCAAAAAAATAATGCCAAAACGCTTTTGGGTGGCGGTTCAATCGCCTTATGGAAGCAGTAATGGAGGATATAAGTGACAGAAAACGGAAAAGTAAAGGTAATGGCAGTATTCGGGACCAGGCCTGAGGCGATTAAAATGGCACCAGTGGTGAAAGCTTTGCAAAATCATGAAGACGTGGACTGCCGGGTGGTACTGACTGCCCAGCACAGAGAAATGCTGGACCAAGTAATTCGGCTTTTTGAAATTAAAGCGGATTATGATTTGGATATTATGAAGCAGGGACAAACATTAGCTGGGATCACCTCGGGGGTAATCTTGGGAATTGATGCCATTTTAGCCCAGGAAAGGCCGGATATAATGCTGGTACAAGGTGATACTACCACTACCTTTATATCTGCCTTGGCCGCTTATTATCACAAAATACCGGTAGGGCATATTGAAGCCGGCTTAAGAACCGGAAATAAATATTCGCCTTGGCCTGAAGAGGTTAACCGCAAATTAACCGGAGTTCTTGCTGATTTTCATTTTGCCCCTACTGAAGTTGCCAAGAATAATTTATTAAAAGAAGGTGTCTCACCTGTTCATATTTATGTTACAGGGAATACGGTAATTGATGCTTTAATGGCTACAGTCAAGCCAAATTATGTTTTTAAAAATCCCGTTGTGGCCGATATTTTGAAAAAAAATAAAGACAAACGCCTGATTTTGATGACAACCCACCGTCGGGAAAATTGGGGAGAACCAATGCGGCAAATCTATCAGGCCTTAAATACTATTTTAAACCGCTATCCCGACACCTATGTTATTTTCCCAATGCATAAAAATCCTTTGGTTAGAAACGTTGTAAATGAAGTATTAGGCTGTAATGACAGGGTGTATTTGATAGAACCCTTGGATTACGAACCTTTTGTTAATTTAATGGCTAAATCTTATCTTATTCTTACGGACTCAGGGGGGATTCAGGAAGAAGCACCATCCCTGGGAATACCTGTTTTGGTTGTCAGGGAGACGACTGAACGGCCGGAAGCTGTTGATGCCGGTACCGTTAGATTAGTTGGAACCGAATATCGCCGGGTAGTCGATCACGTGGATAAACTTCTTTCTGATAAGGCAATTTACGAACAGATGGCAAAAGCTGTAAATCCTTACGGGGATGGTTGCGCAAGCCAAAGAATTGTTGATATAATTATTAAGG
>JAAYII010000314.1 GCA_012523535.1 Peptococcaceae bacterium | reverse complement strand
CATTGAAATCGGTGAGCTCAGAGTTTGTTAATTCCTCGTCGGTTAGAGAATCAGCTAGTCCGGTCCCAAACTCATCAAATACCAGATCCTCAAGCGGTGAGGAAGAAGCGCTGGAAGAAGCACCTGCGGTTTTATGGTCGGCAACTTCCGGAGCCAATGTAGCTGCACTTTGAGCATTAAAACCAAAAGCTGATTTTGGAGTTGGGTATTTGGTGATTTCCGTTTCTGGCCTCAATTGATTTGAAGTAAAAGAGGATTCTTGATTGGAGAATGAAGGATTTGACGTTGTTTGATTTTGAATTGGCGACAATAGTCCTTTCTTCAGCACCTCTTTTACCACGGAAGCTCTCTCTTCGGGTGTAAACTGGCATAAGGCCCGCCACAGCTCAAAATCGTCGTTTTCCGATATATACAACACTAAATATCCTGACGTCTTCATCGGTCAACAAATACTTTCCTCGTCAGATTATTTACCAGGTTAGCAGCCATAATACGGAATCCCGTTGCATTACCAAATTGGGGGTCCTCAATTAACACTTTATTATCGAGGTTGAGATAATTAAATACCATTTCCCCCACTTTGCCACCTACTAATATAGTATGGATCCTTCCTGCCAAGGGCTTTAAAGTTTTATTTACTTCTCTGGAAATATCCGCTCCCAACTGCGCGAGCAATTTTTTCATAACCGGATTCAGGTCAATCGCTCCATCTCTCCAGGGATAAAGCCCTTTATTGACTCTAAATATTTTATCTAGTTCCTTGTCGTCAGTTTCTATAGGATTGGCATGATCCATGGTCATTTCTTTCAACTTTTCGGCTACACCGGCATAAACCCATTGCAATCCCTTTTCCAAACTGAAGGAGTTAGGTGGGTCAAGCATTATGCCATCATAAAAAGTAGCAATATCAGTAGTTCTAAAGCCCGGATCAATTACCACCACATAACCGGCAAATAGTTTGGGATTTTTGGGTGTACTGTCCTCGTTCAACGTTTCTTTAATAAATACTCCATAGCTTTGGGGCAACACTCTTGACCTAAGAATATTCATACTGCGAACTTGCCCTTTATACGGACCGGATAGAAAGGTTACAGAAAATGAGCCCTTCAATTCATTTTCATATTTGTCTTTGAGTGAAGCAAAATATTTGACTGGAACCCCCGTACCCAAGTAAATGTTGGTCTGTGGGTAAGGCTGGGCTAAAGCCAACCCGGTAATAAGAAGGGACATTGCTTCCTCATCCGTGGATTTATCCTCATCCCAGCAATAATGAGCTTCTTTTGGGTTTAGGCTTTCAGCCAAACTACCCATAAAATAATGCCGTTCCACCCCGGTCGAATTGTTTCTCACAATAACATCCAAAGAGGCTATTTGTTTATCAAGATCACTGCCGTTTATTTCCTTAACTCTGCCGAGGGTTGAAAAAATTCTTTCCCCACCATTACTAATTACTGCCGGGAATAAAACTTTTTTATCGCCAACATCAAGTTTGATAGCACCAAAACCGGGATCCGCTCCAGCAACTAGAATATCATTTTCGAACACGAATTTTCCCCCTTATCACCGAAAAATATAAATATTTGTGAATATTTTATTTAATTCATTGTATACCAAAACAATCTTCTTGTGAAGATTACTTGCTCACCTATTTTTCTAAACTTTCTGCGAATAATCTTTTTTTCCCAGGAAAGAATAAATTTAACAACATGGAAAGGAGCTATAAATTGTTAGCCGGTATCATTCGTACGACTATTCTTTATTTGATAGTAGTTTTAGTCCTCAGATTAATGGGTAAAAGGCAAATTGCCCAGCTTCAGCCATTTGAACTAGTTATTATTTTAATGATCTCGGAACTTGCCGCAGTACCCAGCGAGGATATTGCCATTCCCCTCTTTTCCGGTCTGTTGCCGGTACTGGTTTTATTTCTTTTAGGTTTTACAATTTCACAGATAACCTTAAAGAGCGAATAAGCCAGGGCGTTCATTTGCGGGACCCCCACCCTGCTTATCTATAAGGGCCAGATCTTGGAAAATGAACTGAGAAAACTACGCTACAGTTTAAGCGATCTTTTAGAGCAATTGCGGGCTAAAGACATGTCCAGTATTGCTGATGTAGAATACGCTATTTTGGAAACCAACGGCCAGTTAAGTGTTATTCCCAAATCAATGAAACGCCCGGCCACTCCTGAAGACCTTAGCCTTCAGCTTCCAAGGGAAAATTTGGCCTATACTCTAATTATGGACGGAATTGTGCAGCATAAAAACTTGCCCCGCGCCAGCGTTACAGAAGCTTGGCTAAAACAAGAGCTGCAGAAAGCTGGTATCAACGATTTTCGTCAAGTTCTGATCGCCGGTATTGACAGCAAAGGCCAGCTATATTTCCAGCCCAAACAAAAGAAATAAAGAAGAAAGCATTAATAGAAATAAAATAATAGCATGAACTTTAAATAAAAAAACATGAGGTGAAGATATGCGCGCCACAGTTATTATTGTACTGGGGTTTATTATTCTATTTGGTTGTTCCACTGCCGTTAGCTATAAAGTGAACACTACCGCCGTCATAATTGATGAAGGTCTCAAGCAAGCCGTTCCTTTTATCGAAACGGATCAATGGGACAAAGCTTCTCAAATAATAAACAATAATTATCAAAACTGGCTAAAAGCCAAGCAATTTTGGGCACTTTTCATAAACCATAATACTTTAAATAACGTGGAAATAAGTTTTCAGAAACTTAACCAGCTAATTTTACATCGAGAAAAATCTTTTTCCCTTGCGGAACTTGAAGCCCTAAGAATTCTGATTAGAGATATCCCCGAAACGGAAAGATTAAAATTGATTAATATCTTCTAAATTTGAGGATGGTAATATTTGAAATGGCGGCAATTTATTGAAGATTATTGGGAACTGGTCAAGAAAAACGAGCTAATGGCCTTAGGAGGACAGGTATCCTATTATTTGCTGCTCTCCCTTTTCCCCTTATTGATCTTTTTTTTTACTATAGCAGGCTTTGCTGATCTCAGTAGCGAGAAAATATTTAGTGAATTGAAATATCTCATACCCGTTGAAGCCCTGCAAATAGTGGAAAATATTGTGTACGAGATCTTTTCTGCCCACAGTCCAACCCTTCTGTCTTTTGGTATGCTAGGAACAGTCTGGGCTTCCATGAACGGAATCAAAGCCTTGCTGCGAGGTATGAGAAAGGCATACGGTATACTTGAAAAGCAAGGTTTTTTCAGATTAATCCTAAGCTCCTTGATAGTATTGTTTACAATTACTATAACCTTAATAATTACCTTAATTATTACTTTATTAATTCATATTGGCGAATATTTCAGTTTTCTCAGAGCCATATTGGCGTTAATTGTCTTGTACCTATTTCTGGTTTTTGCCACTGTCATTTTCAATCGCCTGGCAACCAATACCAAATATGCATTGCATTTAATCCTACCGGGCTCCCTTTTTTCTTCCGCCGGCTGGTTACTACTTTCTTTTGGCTTTTCCCTCTACTTTAGGTTTTTCAATACTTACTCCCTTGTTTATGGAAGCCTGGCCGGCATCATAATCCTACTGCTCTGGCTGTATTGGAGCTGTGAAATCTTGCTTTTGGGATGCGCTTTGAATTCAGTGCTGATAAAAAATTATAATTCGGAAAAATCCAAGGTTGCAAAGTAGTCCTCGATAGTCTCAGCCCGTCGAATCAATTTAACCGTACCATCATCTTTGAACAACAACTCTTTGGATCTTAATTTGCCGTTATAATTGAAACCCATGGCATGGCCGTGAGCCCCTGTATCATGGATCACCAGTAAATCCCCAATTTCAATTAACGGTAGCATCCTGTCAATGGCAAATTTATCGTTATTTTCGCACAAGCTACCGGTAACATCATACATATGATCACAGGGTTCGTTTTCTTTGCCGCAAACCGTAATATGGTGATAAGCGCCATACATTCCAGGACGCATAAGATCGGCCATGCATGCATCCACACCAACGTAATTTTTATAGATTTCTTTTTTATGAATAACCCTGGTCACCAGATAACCATATGGGCCGGTAATTAATCTCCCGCATTCCATGGCAATTTTAACAGGATGCAATCCGGCTGGCACAAGAATTTGGTTGTATAATTTTTCAACTTGCCGACCCAAATAATTTAGATCAACCGCTTCCTGTTCCGGACGGTAAGGAATACCTATGCCGCCGCCGAGATCAATAAATTCAACACAAATATTCAACCGTTGCTTCAATTCAACAGCCAGTTCAAACATCATGCGGGCTGTTTCCACAAAGAAATCAGGGTCAAGCTCATTGGAGATCACCATGGTGTGAAGTCCAAAGCGTTTAGCACCCAGTTTCTTAGCTTTTACATAGCAATCAAATAATTGCTCTTTGGTCACCCCATATTTAGCCTCTTCGGGTTTGCCAATAATTGAATTACCCCTTTGACCAAGAGGACCGGGATTATATCTAAAACAAATCATCTCAGGCATTCCTGCAACTTTGTCCAGGAAATCAATGTGGCTAATATCATCAAGATTGATGATGGCACCCAATTCTTTGGCTTTTATAAACTCCCGTGCCGGAGTATCATTGGATGTAAAGACTATTTCTTCCCCTACTATGCCCACTCTTTCAGCCAAAATGAGCTCAGGCAGCGAACTGCAATCCGCCCCAATTCCCTCAGCGGCCAACAGTTTTAAAATATGGGGATTTGGGGTTGCTTTCACAGCAAAGTATTCTTTAAACTGCGGTGCCCAACTAAAAGCTGCTTTTAAAGCTCTGACATTATCTATTATCCCTTTTTGATCGTAAATATGAAACGGGGTTCCAAATTCCTCGGCTATTTGCTCTAACTGCTCTGCAGAAAAAGGCAATGTTTTCTTGATCACTGTTTTACCTCCTTAAATTATCGCCGGCTTTATAATACGCAGGTTCTTGATTATAAAATATAATACGTGAAACATAATACGCCCAAAAAAATTTACGGGTTCTACCCGTAAACCGAAAATACTATAAATCTGATAAAAAAACCAATCAGATTCTTTGGTTTCCGGATAGCGCTTCATCCCGCAAAGGATGACAGTCCCAGACTCTTTCCAGCCTGAGCCCAGCATAAATCTTCGGCCAAGATTTATACTTCGGCGGTTAATCCCTTCAGTGTTGATCATTAACTGCCGTCTCCCAACACTTACTCATAATAACCGCGCCTCTATCCTTAAATAATATAATTGTCACTGTATTTTACCATATCCGCTTAACAACTTCAACCGCTTTGCTTACTGAAGGGTCTTCCCCGGTTTCTTCCTTAATCATCTTCTTTCTGATTGTCTTCCTGGCATAATTCCAGTTTAGGCAATTCCTGAAGAGACTTTAACCCAAAATGGATTAAAAATTGCTCGGTGGTACCATATAGAATCGGCCTTCCCGGACCGTCCTTGCGACCTACTTCTTGCACCAGGCCTTTTTCTACCAAAGTGGCAAGGGATCTGTCGGACTGAACTCCCCGTATAAAATCAATCTCCCCACGAGTAATGGGCTGGCGATAAGCAATAATGGAAAGAACTTCCAAGGCGGCGTGGGACAAGGCTTGAGCAGGCTGTTTATATAAAGCTTCTATATATGAAGCCATTTCGGGTTTGGTCCCTAAGCGGTAACAATTATCGGTTTCCACCAAGGTAATACCACTGGACTTAGCTTTATACCTTTCTTGCAGATTTTGAAGAAGTTCAGCCACTTCATGCTCTGACAACTCTAAAATCTCGGCCAGTTTGGATATACTTAAAGGCTCTTTGGCCACAAACAACAAGGCTTCCAAGGCGGCCAATTCTTGTTCGGCAAATAACATTAGACAAGCACCTCGTTACTAAATTCCCAAGCTTTTTCTGTAGGAATAAGAAAAATGTCACTGCCTTGGCTACTTTGTTCCGCCTTAATTTTGCCTTCTTTCAACAACTCCAAAATAGATAAGAACACCACTACGATTTCGATTCTAGTCTGACGTCTCAGCAATTGGGTAAACTTCAGTCCTTGGGGATGAATAAGCATCCGCCGGATAATATCCTTGGTCACCACTTCCAGCGAGATTCCTTCCGGCTTTATATGTTGAACATCTACCCCTTTCTCAACCTTGGAAAGCACAGTTTGAAAAGCTCGCTTCAAATCGTCCATACTGACCCCTTGTAAAGGGTTAGGTGAGTCCATCCAGGACATAATCTCCTCCAGATTAACGTCTCGGAAATATTTATGCCCGGAAGACTCAACTTTGGAACTAAGATAACAGGCTACTTCCTTAAAAGCCTGATAGGTAACCAACCTGTCAATCAGGTTTTGTTTCATTTCTTCTTCCATTTCAATATCCTCTTCCGTTTTTTGCGGTCGAGGCAAAAGATGGCGCGACTTAAGGTAAAGCAGTTGAGCAGCTAGCACCAGGAACTCGGAAGTAACCTCCATATCCAATTCTTCCATTCTTTTAACTGTCCTGATAAACTGATCAGCAATTAAAGCTATGGGGATATCGTAAATATCGACCTTGTTTTGCCGGATTAAATGCAGAAGTAAATCCAGCGGTCCTTGAAAGACCGGAAGTTCGACATAAGGAGCAGACTTAAACGTTTCCATTAAAATCCCATCACTTGACGTACTTCGTTCAAGGTTTGACTGGCAACCTTCCGAGCTTTTTCAGCTCCTTCAGCCAGTACTTGTTCAACTTTCCCTTCCAACTCCCACATTTTGCGTCGTTCGCGACAAGGAGCTAGAACTTTGTCAATATTCTCCGCCAAGTATTTTTTGCAGGCTACACAGCCGATTTTGCCTTCCCGACAGTTCTGTTCAATCGAGTTTACATCAGAAGAATAAATTTTATGAAATTTGAATACTACACACACTTCGGGATGGCCAAGATCATCTTTGCGGATCCGCTGAGGGTCGGTAATCATTTGCCTAACTCTAGTCACTATTTCTTCAGTTGAAGCAGTTAGGGAAATAGCATTATTGTAACTTTTGCTCATTTTACGTCCATCAACACCCGGTAAGAGCGGTACTTTACCGATTAACTCTTTTGGTTCGGGAAACACTTTGGCAAATAAATGATTAAATCGGCGGGCTATTTCCCGGCAAAATTCGATATGGGGTAT
>JAAYII010000313.1 GCA_012523535.1 Peptococcaceae bacterium | reverse complement strand
GGGTATCTGAGGTTCTTCATGCATTTTTCTGCCAATACCGTGGCCGACATAATCACGGACTACTGACATTCCATTTTTTTCAACATGACTCTGAATAGCATATGAAATATCAAAAAGACGGTTCCCTTTAAAGGCTTGTGCAATACCCAGCTTTAAAGATTCCTCACAAACTTTCAGAAGCTTTTGGCATTCTAGGCTAATCTCTCCCACCGGCAGAGTAATAGCCGAATCTCCATAATAACCGTCGTATAATACCCCACAATCAATACTGATAATATCTCCATTTTTCAAAGCTCTTAAACCGGGAATACCATGCACAACCTCCTCATTGACAGAGGTGCACAGGGTCGCCGGAAAACCGTTGTAACCTTTGAAAGCAGGAATCGCTTGGCACTTTCGAATATGCTGTTCCGCCACTCTATCAAGTTCTTCCGTGGTTACCCCCGGTTTAACCATTTCCTTTACAACTTCCAGGGTTTCAGCCACGATTTGGCCCGCAGCACGCATTTTTCCAAGCTGTTCCTTATTTTTCAGTTCGATCATGGTTCTACTCCAAAACATTTAGAATCTCATGGAAGACCTGCTTGATTTCCTGGTCTCCCCGCTCTCTTTTCAATAAATTACGTTTCTCATAATAGGCAATCAGAGGTTGAGTTTGTTCATGATAAACGTTGAGGCGGTTTTGAGCGGTGGCCAGTGTATCATCACTGCGCTGGTAGAGTTCGCCGCCGCACTTATCACAAACGTTTTGGTTCTGAGGCGGGTTAAATACAACATGGTAAGTAGAGCCGCATTTCCTGCAGACTCTTCTACCGGTAAGTCTTTGCAGCAGTTCTTCATTTTCCAATTCGATATTGACTACACCATTAAGAGTCATATTCAAGCTTTCCAAGATTTTGGTCAAAGCATCCGCCTGGGCAACCGTACGTGGAAACCCGTCCAGGAGGAAACCTTTTTGACAGTCTTCTTTTTTAAGTCTTTCCTCCACAATCCCGATTGTTACCTCGTCCGGCACCAGGGCTCCGGCATCCATGTATTCTTTGGCTTTAAGCCCAAGAGGAGTTTGATCCTTTATGGCCGCCCTGAATATATCCCCGGTGGAGATATGCGGAATCTGAAAATGTTCGACTAGCAGTTCGGCTTGTGTTCCTTTTCCTGCACCCGGAGGGCCCATGAGTATAATTCTCATAAACTATCCTCCTCTTATTTGAGAAATCCCTGATAGTGACGTTGCATAAGATGGGTCTCCAACTGTTTCATGGTATCCAGTGCCACGCTGACAACAATCAGTAGAGATGTCCCGCCTAGATAAATATTTGGAATCTTGGTCAGTCCCATAACAAGGCTGGGCAAGATAGCGATTATGGCTAGGAAAATCCCGCCTGCCAGGGTAACCCGACTAAGAATTTTAAACAAATAATCCGATGTTGGGCGTCCCGGACGAATTCCAGGAATAAAACCGCCGTATTTTTTTAGATTTTCCGCTACATCAATGGGATTAAAGGTAATCCCCGTGTAAAAGTAGGTAAAGAAGATAATCAGCAAAGCATAAACCAGCAGAAAGGGAATGGAATATACCGATCCATTCATGCTCAGCCATTTCTCGGTAAACATCACAAATCCCGATGTTTTCGGCAGCCAGGTGGCAATTGTCGCCGGCAACATGACAAGGGAAATACCAAAGATCAAAGGTATAACACCAGCTTGGTTGACTTTTAAAGGTATATGCGAGCTTTGTCCACCATAGACCCTTCTGCCCACAACCCTCTTGGCATATTGAACCGGGATTCTTCTCTGCCCTTCCTGGATAAATACCACGCCGGCAATAATTAATGCGGCAATTATTACCAGTCCAACAACCGAAACCCAGCTGATTTCGCCCACACCCAGGAGCTGGATAAGGTATTTTACAGCATCCGGTATTGCAGCTACAATCCCTGCAAAAATAATGAGCGATATTCCGTTACCAATTCCGTTTTCTGTGATCTGTTCTCCCAACCACATCAGAAAAGCTGTCCCTGCGGTTAAGACCAAAGCAATCATCAAATAAATCGGTATTTTATATGAAGGTTCCGGTATAATCAAAGCGCCTCTTAAGCCTATGGTTAACCCGATACCGTTGATAAAGCCTAAAATAACTGTTCCATATCTGGTAAGTTGAACAATTTTTTTCCGGCCTTCGTCTCCTTCTTTTGCCAACCTTTCCAGGTACGGTACCACTACAGTCAACAGTTGGATAATAATTGAGGCTGTAATATAAGGCATGATACTTAAAGCAAATACCGAAAAACGTTTTAAGGAACCACCGGAGAAAGTGTTAAAAAAGTCAAATATTCCTCCGCTGCCCATCATGCTTGCCAGTACATCCCTGTCCATAAACGGGATTGGAATATGAGCACCGATCCTAAAAACAAGGAGCATGAGCAAGGTAAATCCTATTTTTCTTCTTATGCTTTGGATTTTCCACGCATCCCTCAAGGTATCGAGTATCATCTATTCCACCTCAACTTTTCCACCGGCCGCCACAATCTTTTCTGCAGCCGTTTTGCTAACCTTATCCACTTTAACGGTAAGGGCCTTGGTGATCTCGCCATCACCCAAAAGTTTTACCCCGTCCTTAACCTTTTTGATCAAACCGGCCGCATACAGGGATTCGATGGAAACCTCCGCTCCATTTTCAAATCTTTCCTCTAAATCGGAGACGTTAATAACAGTGTATTCTTTTTTGAATATATTGGTAAATCCTCGTTTAGGTATTCTGCGCATCATTGGCATTTGGCCGCCTTCAAATCCTGGACGGACGCCGCCACCGGAACGGGCCTTTTGGCCTTTATGTCCTCTGCCGGCAGTATTCCCCAACCCTGAACCGTTACCACGCCCCACACGTTTACGGCTTTTGGTTGAACCTTCGGCAGGCTTTAGTTCATGAAGTTTCACTTACGGACACCTCCTTACTTTCTGTCAGTATTGCTATATTATTTCCTCGATTGGCTTGCCACGTAATTTCGCTACTTCATAATCACGCTTCAAAGCTTTTAACCCGGCCATGGTAGCATTAACAACATTATGAGGATTGGAAGATCCAAGGGATTTAGTCAATATATCTTTAACTCCGGCCACTTCCAAAACCGCACGCACGGGTCCCCCGGCAATAACTCCGGTACCTTTGGCAGCCGGTTTTAACAATACCTGACCGGCCCCGAATTTCCCAATTATCGGGTGAGGAATGGTGGTGCCTTTTAAGGGAATGGAAATCAAATTTTTCTTGGCATCCTCGATTCCTTTGCGAATAGCTTCCGGCACTTCTGCCGCTTTACCGAGCCCTGCTCCTACAATACCGTTACCGTCGCCAACTACTACCAAAGCGCTGAAACTAAAACGTCTTCCACCTTTGACAACCTTGGCCACGCGGGAAATATGCACGATTCTTTCACTGAGTTCCAATTTGCTGGGATCAATGTTGGACAATGAATTTCCCTCCTTTTCCATGATTTAAAACTCAAGCCCTGCTTCTCTTGCCGAGTCTGCCAGAGCTGCAATTCTACCGTGATATAAACTGCCGCCGCGGTCAAAAACAACTTTGGTAATACCTTTTTCCAGAGCTTTCTTGGCGACGAGTTCTCCGACTTTTTTGGCCCCTTCAATATTCCCGCCCGAAAGTCCGGTCGCTTTAAACTCGGGATCCAGGGAAGAAGCGAAAGTAAGCGTTATGCCAAGATCATCATTAATTACCTGGGCATAAATATGATTTAGACTTCTGAAGACTGCCAGTCTCGGTCTTTCTGCTGTTCCATGAATTCTTTTGCGTATGCTTTTGTGTTTTGCTTTAAGTTTTTTTCGTCGATCCTGTTTTTTGATCAATCTAATTCACCCTTTCTAGACGGCAAGAGATTTTGCCCTTGCCTTATTACTTACCACCAGTTTTACCTTCTTTGCGGCGAATTACTTCATTTTCATATTTGATTCCCTTGCCTTTATAAGGTTCAGGCGGGCGTTGATTTCTGATATCGGCAGCAAAGGCACCGACTTTTTCTTTATCGCAACCCTTAACCGTAATTATATTCGGTGCCGGGACTTCAATTTCAATTCCTTCCCAAGGCTCCATTTCTACGGGATGGGATTTTCCTACGGCTAAGACAAGCTTTTTCCCTTGCAGTGAAGCACGATAGCCGACTCCGACCAGTTCCAGGTTCTTGCTGAAACCTTTGGTAACTCCTTCTACCATATTGGCAAGAAGGGTACGGGTCAAACCGTGAAGAGATCGATGCAACGGTTCATCACTGGAACGGGTAAGACGAATAGTATTTCCTTCAATTTCAATGTTAATTTCCGGTCTAAATTCTCTGGTGAGGGTCCCTTTGGGTCCCTTAACCGTAAACACCTGACCCTCTCGTTTTATCTCCACCCCGTCGGGAATGGTAATCGGCATCTTTCCAATACGAGACATATTCTACACCTCCATCCTTACCAAATGTAGCAAATTACTTCTCCACCCAGACCTTCTTTACGGGCCTGCCGATCGGGCATAATGCCTTTGGAGGTGGATATTACGGCAACTCCTAAGCCACCCAATACTTTAGGAATCTGGTCTTTTTTAGCATATACTCGCAATCCGGGCCGGCTGATTCTTTTCAAGCCGGTGATAACTCTTTCCCGGTTTGGCCCATATTTGAGATATATTCTTAAAATGCCCTGTTTGTTGTCCTCAATATATTCATAATCCTTAATAAAGCCTTCCTGCTTCATGAGATCAGCCAAAGCCCTTTTGATATTTGATGCGGGAACCTCAACTTTATCGTGATAAACCATACCGGCATTGCGGATACGGGTTAAGAAATCGTCAATAGGATCTGATGTTGTGGACATTCGGTTTCCCCCTTTCTCCAAAAAACGCTTACCAACTAGACTTAGTAACTCCGGGCAATTCGCCATTATAAGCCAGTTCTCTAAAGCATATCCTGCATACTCCGAATTTACGCATATAAGCGTGTGGACGTCCGCAAAGTTTGCAGCGGTTATGCCAACGAACGGAGTATTTCGGTTTACGCAATTGACGAGCCATCATCGATGTTTTGGCCATATTATTTAAGCCTCCTTAAAAATCTAGTCACGAAACGGCATTCCGAATCCTCTTAAAAGTTCCTTTGCTTCCTCATCAGTTTTAGCCGTGGTTACAAAAACAATATCCATACCCCTAATTTTGTCAATTTTATCGTAGCTAATTTCGGGGAAAATCAACTGTTCCTTTATGCCTAAGGTGTAATTGCCGCGGCCGTCAAAGGACTTGCCCGACACACCTTGAAAGTCTCTAACCCTGGGCAAAGCTACGTTTAAGAGTTTATCGACGAAATCGTACATTCTGTCTCCTCTTAAAGTGACTTTGATCCCTACAGGCATTCCCGTCCGGACTTTAAATGCCGCAATCGATTTTTTGGCACGGGTTACAATGGGTTTTTGGCCGGTTATAGCCATTATGTCTTCCGTAGCGGAATCAATTGCTTTCGGGTTTTGAATGGCTTCCCCCAAACCGACATTGATCACCACTTTTTCCAGACGTGGCGTTTGCATGACATTTTTATAATTAAACTTCTTCATAAGAGCAGGAGTTATTTCCTGTTTATATAACTCTTTTAAGCGAGCCACTGAAGTACCTCCCTTCCAGCTTTATTACTTGTTTTGATCCGGTAAGTTGCTGCCGCATTTCTTGCAAACTCTTACTTTTCCTTCCCCAGTCATTTTAATACTTCTCCGGGTGACGGAATTGCATTCCGTGCAGTAGAGCATAACATTAGAAACGTGGATTGGAGACTCTTTATCCATAATGCCACCTTGGGGCATAGCTTTTGTCGGTCTCTGATGTTTTTTCACAATATTGACCTTTTCCACAACTACTCGGCCAGTTTTGGGAAGAACTTCAATAACTTTGCCTTTTTTCCCTGCATCCTTCCCGCTGATAACCATTACCATGTCGCCTTTTTTAACGTTCATTTTTATTCTCGCGGCGGACATATTTCTTCACCTCCGTCCGACATGTATTACTTAGATTACTTCCGGTGCCAGCGAAATAATTTTCATATAGTCTTTATCTCTGAGCTCTCGTGCTACCGGCCCAAAAATACGTGTTCCTCTCGGACTCTTGTCATCTTTAATGATAACGGCTGCATTTTCCGAAAACCTTATATAGGAACCGTCAGGTCTCCTTATTTCTTTGGTTGTACGAACTATGACGGCTTTAACAATTTCGCCTTTTTTAACAACGCCACCTGGCGTTGCTTCTTTAACTGAGGCTACTATAACATCACCAACAGTTGCATAGCGTCGTTTAGATCCACCCAATATCCGGATGCACAATAATTTTTTAGCTCCAGTATTATCTCCAACTTTTAGGGTTGATTCTACTTGAATCATTGGGCTTAAGCCTCCTTTCCTGGCATTTTATTTTCCTTGGATTAGAGAGCAACTGCTTTTTCAACCACTTTAACCAATCTCCAGCGTTTATCCTTACTTAAAGGTCTTGTCTCCATTATTAAAACAGTATCTCCAATTTTTGCTTCATTGTTTTCGTGATGAGCCTTATATTTCTTGGAGTATTTTACTGTCTTTTTATATAAGGGATGACTTTTGGTGGGTGTAACTTCAACGACAATGGTTTTATCCATCTTGTCGCTTACTACTTTACCGATTCTTGTTTTGCGCAATTTCCTTTCCAATTTAACTGCCTCCTTTCCCTAAAGCTCAAGCCCTCTTCAATTCACGCTCACGGAGTATGGTCTTACCTCTGGCAATATTTTTTTTAACCTCCCTGATGCGCATAGGGTTATCAAGCTGTCCGGTAGCTAATTGGAAACGTAAATTAAACAATTCGGTCTTGAAGGCATCAATTTCTTTTAGCAATTCTTCATCCGTCATATCGCGGAAATTTTTCTTATCCTTCGCCATTTACGCCACCTCCAGCCTGTTCGGTCTCCAGATCTTCTTTACGAACAAACTTGCATTTAATTGGAAGTTTATGGGCAGCAAGCCTTAAGGCTTCCTTCGCTACTTCCTCAGGAATACCGGCTAATTCAAACATAACTCTGTTTGGCTTGACCGCAGCAACCCAATATTCAGGGGTACCTTTACCACTACCCATTCGCGTTTCTGCCGGTTTGGCTGTGATCGGCCTGTCAGGAAATATATTAATCCAAACTTTACCGCCACGTTTAATATAACGAGTCATAGCAATACGGGCAGCTTCTATTTGACGGTTGGTAATCCAAGCATTTTCTAAAGCCATCAAACCGTATTCACCGTAAACTACCTTGTTACCTTTATGAGCTACACCTTTCAAAGCAGGACGATGCTGTTTACGATGTTTAACTCTGGTTGGAATTAGCATTTTATAATCCTCCTTCCTCCTCGGCGGACTTTTTGGCAGGAAGAACTTCGCCACGGTAAATCCAAACTTTTACTCCGATTTTACCGTAGGTTGTATTGGCTTCGGCAAATCCGTAATCGATATCGGCACGAAGAGTATGAAGAGGCACTTTTCCTTCGTTATACCATTCTGTACGTGCTATTTCTGCCCCGCCAAGCCTTCCGCTGCAGGAGATTTTTATTCCTTGGGCCCCGGCTCTCATGGTCCGTCCCACTGTCTGTTTCATAGCCCTACGGAAAGAAACACGTTTCTCCAGTTGTTGGGCAACATTTTCAGCGACAAGTTTTGCATCCAATTCCGGTTTTTTAATTTCAATTATATTAACCGCTACTTGTTTGCCGGTCATTTTTTCCAAAGTTTTTCTCAAATTTTCTACTTCCTGTCCACCACGGCCGATTACAATTCCGGGTTTGGCAGCATGTATGGACACTTTTACTCTATTGGCTGCTCTTTCTATTTCGACTCTAGGAACCCCGGCTTGCTGAAGTTTTTCCATCAAAAATCTACGAATCTTCAAATCTTCATGGAGGAGTTCCGCGTAGTTTTTATCAGCGTACCAGCGGCCATCCCATGTACGGATAATCCCGATCCGGAGACCCTTGGGGTTTACTTTTTGACCCATGCTTAGCTTATTCCTCCTTCTTATCGCCAACAAACACTGTAATATGACTGGTCCGTTTACGGATCCTGTCTGCCCTTCCCTGTGCCCGAGGCTTAATACGTTTCAAAGTTGGGCCTTCATCGACATAAGCTTTGGTTACGAACAACTCATCAGGACTTAAGTCCAGGTTATGTTCCGCATTAGCAACGGCCGACTTAAGAACTTTGCTCACCGGTTCAGCAGAAATTTTGGGTGTATATTGCAGAATAGCCATCGCTTCGTCTACTTTCTTGCCCCGAATTAAATCTACAACTAGGCGTACTTTACGAGGAGATATGCGGACAAATCTTGCAACTGCTTTGGTTTCCATTCTTATTACCTCCCCTCAATCAGCGCAAACCGCTGGTTTTTTCGCTTCCTGCATGTCCTTTAAATGTCCTTGTCGGAGCAAACTCGCCCAGTTTGTGTCCGACCATATCTTCTGTCAGATAAATGGGTACATGCTTCCGTCCGTCATGAACAGCTATAGTATGCCCGACCATCTGCGGAAAAATAGTAGACCGCCTGGACCAGGTCTTTATCACTTTTTTCTCGCCCGTCTTGTTCATCTCTTCTATTTTTTTCAACAGGCGAGGATCAACATATGGCCCTTTTTTCAGAGATCTGCCCATTTACGAGCTCTCCTTTCGCTTGAAATTTATCCTCTGCGTTTAACGATAAATTTATCGCTATGCTTCTTCTTCCTCGTTTTACCACCCAGTGCAGGTTTACCCCAGGGTGTCACCGGATTACGGCCAATGGGGTTGCGCCCTTCACCGCCGCCATGCGGGTGATCTACAGGGTTCATAACAGCACCGCGAACTGTAGGACGAATTCCTAGCCAGCGGTTTCTTCCTGCTTTACCTATGGTAACGTTTTCATGGTCCGTATTTCCAACCTGGCCGATTGTAGCACGGCATTCAAGATGAACCATTCTCATTTCTCCGGAAGGAAGCCTTAAGGTAGCATAATCTCCTTCCTTGGCCATCAGTTGCGCAGCACAACCGGCGGAACGGACCAATTGTCCACCTTTGCCCGGTTTGAGTTCAATGTTATGGACCATTGTTCCAACCGGGATATTTTTAAGTTTTAGAGTATTGCCAACAATAATATCGGCCTGTTCGCCGCTATAAACCTTCTGCCCCACTTGCAAGCCATGGGGAGCAATAATATAGGTTTTGGTTCCATCCACATAATTAAGCAAAGCAATATTGGCGGAACGGTTGGGATCATATTCAATACTGGCCACTTTGGCCATTATCCCGTCTTTATTCCGTTTGAAGTCAATTATACGATAACGTCTTTTATGGCCGCCGCCTTGATGGCGAACAGTAAGACGACCTTGATTATTTCTTCCTCCCTTTCTCTTTAAGGGAGCAAGAAGGGAACGTTCCGGTTTTGTTTTGGTTATTTCTTCAAATGTAAGCACTGTCATCTGCCTGCGTCCTGGAGATGTAGGCTTATACGATCTAATAGGCATTTTTTTCCCTCCTTTGCCTCAAGCTTAATTATAGACCCGCAAATCCTTCAATCTTATTACCTGGTTTAAGAGTTACGATAGCTTTTTTTCTTTTCGGAGTCATTCCTGTATAACGACCCACTCTTTTTTCCTTACCTTTTACGGTTACGGTACGAACGCTATCTACTTTAACCTTAAACATTTTTTCCACTGCAGCTTTGATTTCGATTTTATTGGCTGCCGTATTAACCCAAAAAGTGTATTTATTTTCATCTACCAAACCAACTGATTTTTCGGAAATAACCGGTCGGATCAGTACATCGCGAGCGTCACGCATTGCTTAGCACCTCCTCCGTCTTGGTTACGGATGATTTACTGAAGACAACGGTATCATGTTTCAGAAGATCAATTATATTTAAGTTTTCAACTCTGGTGGTCAACACGCCTGGAATATTGCGAGCTGACAATTGGACGTTTTGCTCCGTTCCGTCTAAAACCAGAAGAGCTTTCTTGCCCACCTTTAATGTTTCGAGAAGCTTCACCATTTCCTTGGTTTTAGGGTGTTCAAAACCAATTTGGTCCACAACAACCAGGTTATTTTCTTTAACTTTGCTGGAGAGTGCCGAGCAAAGAGCCAATCTTTTAACTTTCTTAGGCAGTTTTTTTCTATAGTCTCTTGGTTTCGGCCCAAATATAATACCGCCGCCTCTCCAGAGAGGAGAACGTATGGTACCTGCTCTGGCCCGGCCTGTACCTTTTTGCCGCCAAGGTTTACGTCCACCGCCTCTGACCTCACTACGCCCCAAGGTTGAATGTGTTCCCAAGCGAGCATTGGCCTGCTGGGCCACTACAGCGGCATGCATAACATGTACATTGGGTTCGATACCAAAGATTTGTTCGCTTAATTCTATTTCTCCAACCGGAGCACCTTGCATATTTACAACTTGTACTTTAGGCATTGCTTCATCCCCCTTTCCTTCCGGATTACTTCACTTTTACGGATTGCTTTAGTATAAGTAAACTTTTTTTGGCACCAGGTACGCATCCTTTTACCAGGATAATATTTTTATCCGCATCAACTCTGACGACTTCCAGGTTTTGAACAGTTACCCTGTCACCACCCAGCCGTCCGGGTAATTTTCTTCCTTTAAATACTCTGGCCGGTCCTTTCGCTCCCATGGAACCAGTCCGGTGATGGTACTTGGATCCATGGCTCATCGGCCCGCGGCGTCCGCCATGTCTCTTATGCATTCCGGCGAAACCTTTTCCTTTAGATGTACCGGTGACATCTACTCTATCCCCTTCGGCGAAGATATCCGCTTTTATTTCTTGTCCTACTTCATAAGAATCTACTTCAGCGGTTCTAAATTCCCTCACATAACGCAATGGTTTCAATCCGGCTTTTTTAAAATGTCCCAGTTCGGGTTTTGTAACCAGACTCTCCCTAATTTCATCAAAACCAACTTGGATCGCGTTATAACCGTCAGAAGCTGTAGTTTTTTTCTGCAGTACATAACATGGTCCGGCTTGAATTACTGTTACCGGAATTACTTTTCCGTCTTCTGCAAAGATTTGTGTCATTCCCACTTTTTTACCCAAAATTCCTTTAGACACGACGCCACCTCCTATACACTTTGAAGTGCACCGGCCTTCAGCCGGAGCACGAGAGTGTCTAATATTCAGAATTATATTGGGATATTTTATGCTGAACACTCGAAGATGTACCACACCGCCGGGTGTTTCGCGCGAAAAGCATTAAAAATTATATCACATCAGGGATGCAAATTCAATGTCCTGGTCAAAATTTTGTAACCGTCAACACAACCTTAGAGTTTAATTTCGATATCTACACCTGATGGCAAATCCAATCTCATAAGAGCATCTACGGTTTTGGATGTGGGATCAATTATATCAATAAGCCTTTTATGGGTCCGCATTTCGAACTGTTCACGAGAATCCTTGTTAACATGAGGGGACCGCAAAATGGTGTAAACGTTTCTTTCAGTCGGTAACGGAATCGGACCGCTGACCTGGGCGCCCGTTCTTTTGGCGGTTTCCACTATTCTTTCAGCAGATTGATCCAGAGTCTTATGGTCGAAAGCTTTCAGCCTAATTCTTATTTTTTGATTCACGATATATACCCTCCTAAATATTATGTCTGTTTAACAGACTATGAACACAGAAATTACCTGTAGCCAGGCGGAGTCACCAAACCGCAGCAACCTTCTGTGCCAAATAGACTTAGAATTAGGGAAGCCGTTTTAACAGCTTCCCTATTGCTCTTTAGTTATTCAAGGATCTTAACTACGACGCCTGAGGCAACAGTCCTGCCACCTTCGCGCACAGCAAAGCGCAAGCCTTCCTCCATAGCAATCGGAGTAATAAGTTCGCACTCAATGGTTACGCGGTCACCGGGCATGACCATTTCAACGCCTTCCGGCAGCTTGATTACGCCGGTAACGTCCGTTGTCCGGAAATAAAACTGAGGGCGATAGTTACTGAAGAACGGTGTATGACGGCCGCCTTCTTCTTTAGTTAAGACGTAAATTTCAGCGGTAAACTTGGTGTGAGGATTGATACTGCCCGGTTTGGCCAAGACTTGTCCACGTTCCACTTCTTTGCGTTCAACACCGCGCAACAGAGCTCCAATGTTGTCTCCGGCCTGGGCTTGATCCAATAATTTGCGGAACATTTCCACACCGGTACATACTGTTTTACGAGGTTTTTCTTGCAGACCGACGATTTCAACCTCATCACCGACTTTAAGCACGCCGCGCTCAACACGTCCGGTAGCAACCGTTCCACGGCCGGTAATGGTGAACACGTCTTCTACCGGCATTAGGAAAGGTTTGTCAACAGCGCGTTCGGGTTCGGGAACATATTCGTCAACAGCATCCATAAGAGCCCAAATCTTGCTGCACCACTGGCAGTCTCTTGAACCGCAGCCGCATTCCAAAGCTTTCAGACCTGAACCCTGAATTACCGGAATTTCATCGCCGGGGAAATCATATTCATTTAACAGATCACGAACTTCCATTTCCACCAGTTCGAGAAGTTCAGGATCATCAACCATATCGACTTTGTTCAGCCAGACAACAATGTAGGGAACGCCAACCTGCCGGGCAAGCAGAATGTGCTCGCGGGTCTGGGGCATAGGACCGTCAGCAGCGGATACAACCAGGATCGCACCGTCCATCTGGGCAGCACCGGTGATCATATTTTTTACATAGTCCGCATGTCCCGGGCAGTCCACATGCGCATAGTGACGTTTTGCTGTTTCATATTCCACGTGGGAAGTGGAAATCGTGATTCCACGTGCCTTTTCTTCCGGAGCCTTGTCGATTTGATCGAAGGCTGTTGCCACGGCTCCTCCAACTTTTGATAATACATAAGTAATGGCTGCAGTAGTAGTTGTTTTTCCATGGTCTACGTGGCCAATTGTACCGACGTTAACGTGCGGTTTCGTACGTTCAAACTTTTGTTTTGCCATTTTAATTATCACTCCTTAAATTATATATTTTTGATAATTAGATATATTTATTAAGCCCCTTGCCTTTTGGCGATAATACCTTCGGCAATATTTTTGGGCACTTCTTCATAATGGTCAAACTGCATAACATATACCCCTCTGCCTTGAGTTCGGGATCGGAGATCCGTCGCATAACCGAACATTTCGGCCAAAGGTACAAATCCGCGGATAATCTGAGCACCGGAACGGGCTTCCATTCCTTCAATTTTGCCTCGGCGGGAATTCAGGTCTCCTATGACATCTCCCATGTATTCCTCAGGAACGGTAATTTCTACCCTCATAATCGGTTCGAGTAAAACAGGGTCGGCTTTAGCCGCAGCAGCTTTAAAAGCCATGGAACCGGCAATTTTAAAAGCCATTTCTGAAGAGTCGACTTCATGGTAAGAACCATCGACGACTGTAGCTTTAATGTCTAATACGGGATAGCCGGCTAAAATGCCGTTTTGCATTGCTTCCCTTATCCCCGCTTCAATAGGGGGAATAAACTCTTTGGGAATTACCCCGCCTACAATTTTACTTTCAAATACAAACCCGGAAGCGGGTTCCAACGGTTCAAACTCTACCCAGCAATGACCATACTGGCCGCGACCGCCTGTTTGACGAACGTATTTGCCTTCTGCTTTTACTGCTTTGCGGATAGTCTCTTTGTAAGAAACCTGAGGGCGTCCGATATTGCAGTCAACGTTAAACTCTCTTTGCAGCCTGTCGACAATGATTTCCAGATGAAGTTCACCCATACCGGAAATAATGGTCTGGCCTGTCTCCTCATCTGTATGCATTTTAAATGTCGGATCTTCTTCCGCCAGTTTTGCCAAGGCGCTGCCAAGTTTTTCCTGATCGGCTTTGGTTTTGGGTTCTATGGCAATATCGATAACCGGTTCCGGGAATTGAATTGCTTCCAATACAATCTTGTTTTTTTCATCACATAAGGTATCTCCCGTGCTGACATCTTTTATGCCTACTGCTGCCGCGATGTCACCTGCATGTACTTCTTCAACATCTTCCCTGTGGTTGGCATGCATGCGGAGAATTCTGCCAATTCTCTCCTTCTTCCCTTTAACTGCATTATAGATATAAGAACCGGAGGTTAAGGTACCCGAATATACCCGGAAGAAAGTAAGTTTACCCACATACGGGTCAGCCATGATTTTAAAAGCAAGGGCTGCAAAAGGAGCACTCTCATCGGACTTCCTGATCTCCTCTTCACCTGTTTCCGGATTGGTTCCAATAATTGCTGGCACATCCAGCGGCGAAGGCAGAAAATCAACAACGGCATCCAACAAGGGTTGTACGCCTTTGTTTTTAAATGATGAACCGCAAAGTACAGGAATGAATTTTAATCCGATGGTTCCTTGACGTATGGCTTTCTTTATTTCCTGTTCTGAAATTTCTTCACCGTTCAAATACTTTTCCATTAAATTGTCATCTACTTCGGCCACAGCTTCCAAAAGTTTTTCTCTATATTCCTCAGCCAATGGAATCAATTCTTCCGGTATATCCCCGATATCGCTTGTTGTTCCCAAGTCGTCAGTATAAACTATGGCTTTCATGGACACTAAATCCACTATGCCTTTAAATTTGTCTTCAGAGCCGATAGGAATTTGGATCGGAACAGGATTGGATGCCAAGCGTTCAGATATCATTGAAACACCCCTAAAAAAGTCCGCGCCAACCCTGTCCATTTTATTGATATAAGCAATCCGCGGAACACCATATTTATCCGCTTGCCGCCACACTGTTTCCGACTGGGGTTCAACCCCCCCTACGGAACAAAACACAGCAATAGCTCCATCCAAAACGCGCAGGGATCGTTCTACCTCTACGGTGAAATCAACGTGTCCGGGTGTATCTATAATATTGATACTATGGCCTTTCCATTGGCAGGTAGTAGCCGCAGAAGTAATCGTTATACCACGCTCCTGCTCCTGAACCATCCAGTCCATAGTGGCAGAGCCGTCATGGGTTTCGCCAAGCTTATGGACCCGGCCGGTATAAAATAGGATGCGCTCCGTTGTTGTAGTTTTACCTGCATCGATATGAGCCATAATCCCAATATTTCTAATTTTTTCTAAAGGAACTTTTCTTGCCACTTATTATCAGCCTTTCTTTTCAGAGGGTTTAGATCCCTTCTCGCTTAATTATATTACCTCCTCTATATTACCAGCGATAATGAGCGAATGCCTTGTTGGCCTCAGCCATTTTATGAGTATCTTCTTTTTTCTTATATGCTCCGCCGGTATTGTTGGCAGCGTCCATAAGTTCTGCCGCCAGTCTCTCCTGCATAGTCTTTTCACCGCGTTTACGGGCACTTTCGACTATCCAACGCAATCCCAAAGTCTGGCGACGTTCGGGCCTAACTTCGACCGGAACCTGATAGTTAGCGCCACCTACTCGGCGGGCCTTGACTTCAAGTACAGGCATAACATTTTTGAGAGCAGTTTCAAAAACTTCTATAGGATCTTTCCCCGTTTTTTCCCTTATAATTTCAAAAGCGTTATAGCATATGGTTTCTGCAATACTTTTTTTGCCATCAAGCATAATCTGATTGATAAACTTGGTGACTACTTTATTTTTATAAATAGGATCCGGAAGGACCTCTCGTCTGGCTACATAACCTTTCCTAGGCAATTCTTTCCCCCCTTTATTTAGTGTTGTATCTATAATCCATAATTAAACCTATTTCTTTTTAGGCGCTTTGGCTCCATATTTTGAACGGCCTTGGTTCCTATTCTGAACCCCGCTGGTATCCAGAGCACCGCGCACAATATGGTAACGAACACCCGGAAGATCCTTGACACGGCCTCCGCGTACAAGTACTACTGAGTGTTCCTGGAGGTTATGGCCAATTCCCGGAATATATGTGGTAATTTCAATACCGTTGGTCAAACGAACGCGGGCTACTTTCCTCAAAGCGGAGTTGGGTTTTTTAGGAGTAGTTGTATACACTCTGGTGCACACCCCTCTTTTTTGAGGAGAACCACCCGTAGGAAAATTCTGGCGTTTTAAAGCGTTGTATCCCCATTGCAACGCAGGAGCGGTTGATTTATAAACAACTTTCTCTCTCCCTTTACGAATAAGCTGGTGAATTGTCGGCATAACTGCACCTCCTTTCCATTGCTCACCATGTTGAAAGCTTTTGAGACGAAGCAACTTTAGACATCAAGTACGGACGCTGCAGCTGCTCCAACTTTTATCCCACAAGCCTTGCCCAATTCTGCCATGGTCGGCACCTCTCTTATTTCAATCCCTTTTGCTTTGCACATTTCAATGATTGGCTTTAAGAGACGGCTATCGGCATCCTGGGCAAGATAAACAACTTTGACTTTACCCTTTTCCAAAGCCCGGCTTGTTTGTTTCAAGCCTACTACCTTGGGCAGGTCTTTGAAAGATTCATCAAGCATCGAACAATGCTTTCCTCCTCAACATGAAATCAGACTACATTATTTTAGCAGTAGCCATTTTCTATGTCAAGCGAGAGCAAGCTGCTTTGGCAGCTTGACATCCCGCCTGCTCCACTTTACAGTCCGGGGTGAATTGCAAAAGATGCTAAACATTAGGAGAAGCTACGTTTTCTAACTCGGAAGGAACTTCGGCTTCATTTTCTGAAGGGATTTCGTCCCGGTTTCCGGTGGAAACCTCATTTCTAACTTCTTTCACCTTCAGGGTTCGATATCTTGTCATTCCCGTTCCCGCAGGAATCAATTTCCCGATAATAACATTCTCTTTCAGGCCTATCAGCGGATCGACTTTACCTTTAATCGCTGCTTCCGTAAGCACTCTGGTTGTCTCTTGGAAGGAGGCGGCTGACAGGAAAGAATCGGTGGCCAAGGAAGCTTTGGTAATACCCAAAAGCACCGGCCTGGCTACTGCAGGTTTACCGCCTCTTTGCTCTACCAGTTTGTTTTCTTCCTCAAATTCAAAGACATCGATTAATCCGCCGGGAAGCAGGCTGGTATCGCCAGCATCCTCAACTTTAACCTTGCGCAGCATTTGCCGCACCATAACCTCGATATGCTTATCGTTAATGTCCACACCCTGCAGACGATAAACTCTTTGAACCTCTCCGAGCAAGTAAAGCTGGACACCGCTCACTCCCTTGATTTTTAAGGTATCATGAGGATTGACACTGCCTTCTGTCAACTCATCGCCCGGAGCCACTACTTGCCCATCTTGAACTTTCAAGCGTGAGCCAAAAGGAATGGAGTAAACTACGTGTTCACCGTTTTCATTGGTTACTTCCACTTCCCTGCGGCCTTTAATTTCTCTGATCGTTACTGTACCGGCAATTTCGGAAACAATAGCCTGGCCTTTTGGTTTGCGGGCTTCAAACAGTTCTTCCACCCTCGGTAAACCCTGGGTAATGTCATCACCGGCTACCCCACCGGTATGGAAAGTACGCGTGGTTAACTGCGTGCCGGGTTCTCCGATAGATTGAGCAGCGATAATACCGACAGCTTCCCCGATTTCCACCAAGTGTCCAGTAGCCAGGTTGCGACCGTAACATTTCTTACATACACCGTAACGGGTCCTGCAGGTCAGTACTGATCTAATCTCCACTTTATCATATAATTCGGCAATAATTTTGGCCTGTTCTTCGTCAATTTCTTTGTCAGGAGTTGCCAAAATTTCACCTGTTTGCGGATGACGGATCTCATGAACCGGGAAGCGCCCGATTAGCCGCTCCTCCAGTTTTTCAATCATCTCACTGCCTTCCTTGATATCTTCCACTAAAATACCATGGTTTACTCCGCAATCCTCTTCCCTGACTATGACATCCTGAGATACATCCACCAGGCGGCGGGTAAGATAGCCGGAGTCGGCAGTTCTCAAAGCGGTGTCGGCCAAACCTTTGCGTGCACCGTGAGAAGAAATAAAGTACTCTAAAACGGTTAACCCTTCCCGGAAGTTAGCTTTAATCGGCAATTCTATTGTTCTACCCGAGGGATCGGCCATCAGACCGCGCATTCCGGCCAGCTGGCGAAGCTGTTGAACGTTACCACGGGCTCCGGAATTTGCCATCATATAGACCGGGTTAAACTTATCGAGAGATTCCATTAAAGCTTTAGTTACCAAATCATTGGCCTTGGTCCAGATATCTATAACCAGGGCCTTGCGTTCTTCATCGGTAATCAAGCCGCGACGATATTGCTTTTCCGTATTACTGACACTGGCATCGGCTTCAGCCAGAATGGATTTTTTGGCTTCAGGCACCTGGATATCATTAATTCCAACAGTGATCCCGGCCTGGGTCGAGTATTTGAATCCAAGGCTTTTAATCCCGTCAAGAAGTTTGGCTGTTTTGTCATAGCCGCAGAGACGATAGGTTTTAGCTACAATTTTATCCAGGGTTTTCTTATTCACCAATTCGTTGACAAAACCAACCTCTTCCGGAATAACTGAGTTAAAAATCAACCTGCCTGCCGTTGTTTCCACCAGTTTGCCGTCCATTCGCACCTTAACTACTGCTTGCAAGTCAATAACCTTGGAGTCATAGGCTAAAACCGCTTCATCGGCATCTTTGAAAACCTTGCCTTCCCCTTTAGCGCCGGATTTTTCAATAGTGAGATAATAGCAGCCCAGGACCATGTCTTTGGTGGGTGAAGCCACCGGCCGGCCGTCTTTAGGATTAAGAATGTTATGGGATGACAACATCAATAGTCTTGCTTCAGCTTGTGCTTCCGCCGACAGTGGGACGTGAACGGCCATCTGGTCCCCGTCAAAGTCAGCATTATATGCCGTGCAAACTAGAGGATGGATTTGCAAAGCTTTACCTTCTACCAATACGGGCTCAAAAGCTTGAATACCCAAGCGATGCAAGGTCGGAGCACGGTTTAAAAGAACGGGATGCTCGGAAATAACCTTTTCCAATACGTCCCAGACTTCAGGCCGTACTCTCTCCACCATTCTTTTAGCGCTCTTTATATTGTGGGCATAACCTTCATTGACCAGGTTTTTCATGACAAAGGGTTTAAAAAGTTCTAAAGCCATTTCTTTAGGCAGACCGCATTGGGACAGTTTCAGGGTAGGACCCACCACGATCACGGAACGACCCGAATAGTCCACCCTCATACCGAGCAGATTTTGGCGGAACCTTCCTTGTTTTCCTTTCAGCATATCACTTAAGGATTTTAAAGGCCTGTTTCCGGGCCCGGTAACCGGACGCCCGCGGCGACCGTTATCGATCAAGGCATCTACGGCTTCCTGCAGCATTCTCTTTTCGTTGCGAACGATAATATCCGGAGCCCCGAGATCCAGTAGTTTTTTCAAGCGGTTGTTACGATTTATAACACGACGATAAAGATCATTTAGATCGGAGGTCGCAAATCTGCCGCCGTCCAGTTGAACCATAGGCCTTAACTCCGGCGGAATTACCGGGATTGTTTCCAGGATCATCCATTCCGGCCTGTTGCCGGATTTTTTAAAAGCTTCAACAACTTCCAGCCTTCTGATTGCCCTAATTTTACGCTGGCCGGATACCTCTTTAAGTTCCGCCCGCAATTCTTCGTTAAGCTTGTCAAGGTCAATTTCTTCCAATAATTCTTTAATGGCTTCGGCTCCCATTTCAGCCCTAAAGCTGTTGCCATACTTTTCCCTGGCTTCACGATATTCTGTTTCGGTCAAAAGCTGTTTCTTAATAAGGGGAGTGTCCCCGGGATCGATAACAATATAAGACACAAAATAAAGCACTTTTTCCAAGGAACGGGGGGACATATCCAGAAGCAAACCCATCCTGCTGGGTATGCCTTTAAAATACCAAATATGTGATACCGGGGCAGCCAATTCTATATGTCCCATTCTTTCCCGACGAACCTTGGATCTGGTTACTTCAACTCCGCAACGGTCGCAGACAATACCTTTATAACGGACTCTTTTGTATTTTCCGCAATGGCATTCCCAGTCACGGGTAGGTCCAAATATTATCTCACAGAACAAGCCATCTCTTTCAGGCTTTAAAGTACGGTAGTTAATGGTTTCAGGTTTCTTAACCTCACCGTAAGACCACTTGCGAATCATATCCGGAGAAGCCAAACCGATACGCATTCTTTCAAAATTATTTACATCAAGCACGGTATTCTCTCCTTTCACCCGTTCAAACCGTTGGCATAGGCAGAATTATCTATATTGATCATAATCGTCATAATCCCCGTCTTCTTCATCGATATCCAAGGAAAAATCATCGACAAAATCGTCTAAACTGTCGTCACTTAAAACGTCGTCATCCTCCAGATCCTCGGTTAGGTCGCCGACTTCCTCATCAATATCATAGATCTCATTGTCGTCGCCCTCTTCCTCAACCAATTCGTCGGCCTCTTCACCGTCTGTTTTGTCGTCATCGCCGGCTTTGGAAACATCCACTACCGAGAATTGTTCATCCATCCCTAATTCATGAGCCATGTCCGTTGCATCATCTTCCAGGTCTTTAATATCAATCTTCTGATCTTCCTCGGAAAGAACGGATACGTCTAGGCCCAGACTTTGCAACTCTTTGATCAATACTTTGAATGATTCAGGCACGCCTGGCTCAGGAATATTCTCTCCCTTAACAATGGCTTCATATGTTTTCACCCGGCCGACAACATCGTCTGATTTAACAGTAAGGATTTCCTGCAAAGTATAAGCAGCACCGTAGGCTTCAAGGGCCCAAACCTCCATTTCCCCGAAACGCTGGCCGCC
>JAAYII010000312.1 GCA_012523535.1 Peptococcaceae bacterium | reverse complement strand
ATTCCATCATCTCTAAGTACTTGTATCCCTTTTTTTAAAGTTATGCTGGCAACCCCTGTATCGCGCTGAATCTCGGAATACGCAATTTCAAATTCTTCATTACCGTGTTTAAGAGCCATTTTTTCAAAAAAATCTACAAATTTTTTATATGTTTTTTCTTTTAACTTCAAAACAGTTCATCCTTCCGAAAACAAAGAAAATATTTTTTATATGTATGTATTATACCATTAAAAATAACTTTTTTCACATAATTTTTAAAAAAAAATACAATTATTTTTTATAATTGTATTAAAATAGCGATTAAAATCAAAAATTAGCAATTTTATCTAATCTTTAGTAAATATACTTTTCAAAACTTCTTCTTCCATCTTATATGAATGTTCTGCAGCAGGGAACACAGAATTTTTAACTTCTTGGCAATATTGTTTTACGGCCTTTTGGATACTTTGAGCCAGGTTTTCATACTGTTTGACAAACTTTGGAACAAACTTTTCATATAATCCCAACAGATCATGAATCACAAGTACCTGCCCGTCACATTGAACCCCGGCACCAATACCAATAGTTGGAATAACGAGATCTGCAGTGATTCTGGCTGCCAACGGCGCCGGAATAGCCTCCAAAGTAATCATTATTGCGCCGGCCTTTTCTAAAGCCAAAGCATCATGGTAAATCCTTGAAGCGCTTTCCAAATCTTTTCCTTGGACCTTAAAACCGCCGAGCTGAGTGGAAGTCTGCGGTGTTAAGCCAATATGACCCACAACGGGTATACCGTTTTTGGTCAAATATTCAATAATAGGTGCAAAATCTTTTCCTCCTTCAAGTTTGACAGCATCCGCCCTTCCCTCTTTGATCAGCCTTCCTGCATTAAACAGGGCTTCCTGGGAATTGGTATAGCTTAAATAGGGCAAATCAGCTACAACAAACGTATTTGGAGCTCCTCTCCTGACTGCTTTAGTATGATGAACCATTTCATCCATAGTCACCGGAACTGTGGAATCATATCCCAACACCACCATTCCAAGAGAATCACCGACCAAAATCATATCCACGCCAGCTTTTTCCAAAAGATTGGCGGTAGGATAATCATAGGCAGTTAGCATAGTTATTTTGTTTCCTTCTTTAGCCATTGACTGCAGTTCTTGAATAGTTTTTTTCATTACTTGAGAAACCTCCTTAATTACGTATAAATGGCAACGGATCACTAATTTAGCATAAGATCTAACGGGCGAGCATAATTTGTACTGACAGACAGGCAAACCATTATAAAGGGGGATTTTCCATGTCCAAATCTTTTGATGTTCTCATGGCCATCAAAGGAATTATATTGGCTCTTTTTATCTCACTGGTTTTAACCATTATCCTAGGCCTAATCTATTACTTTACGTCGCTTCAGGAATCAATGACCTTTACCTTAGCCACAGCCGGATTAAGTGTATTAATTTCCAGTTTCTATATAACTTACAAGATCGGATCAAAAGGTCTTATCTATGGTTTGATAATTGGTTTCGGATTTTTTGTTTTATCTATTGTCATTTTTTATATTTTTTATATCGGCAATCCAACTTGGCCTGTTTTAATCTTAAAACTATTAATAAGCTTAATTGCAGGTATGCTTGGTGGAACTATCGGTGCCATTCTTAAAAAATAAAATCAACTGATAACGCTTCTTACCCAGGAAACAAAAATACGATCCCCCGGATTTAACTCCGTCGTAAATTCAGCACT
>JAAYII010000407.1 GCA_012523535.1 Peptococcaceae bacterium | reverse complement strand
GTGCGTTGACTCCGGTTAAGCTATCGGTCACCCCGGAATTGCCGCTGCCGATAAGATCGTCAATGTTGGCAAATCCTCCCGCAACGGCAGCTTCCTTACCGGAGAAGCCGTCTTCGCCTGCCGCGGTAAGCACAATGCTGCGCCCGGTCCGGTAAGGGCTGAAGTCCAGAGTATCCTTGCCCGCTCCGCCGTCTATGCTGCCTTGCAAGGTAGCCTTATCGGCAAAGCTAAAGCTGTCGTCGCCGTCTCCGCCTCTTAAGGAGTAAGGTACATTTCCGCTGATTATGAATGTATCTCCTTTGCTGCCGCCAATCAGAATCTCCAGGTCAGCCACAGATATCCGGACGCTGTCCGGTAAGACAGTGCCAAGGATGTTTTCGAGAACGGATTTAATGGCTGCGTTGGTATAGGTTATTTTATTTCCTTCCAGAGTCCAGGTGCTTGCTTCGTCCATTCCTCTTAAGGAGTCAGCGGTTGTTTTGCCGCCAATGAAGTGAGTGATATGACCAAAGGTGCCGCTTAAAGTTCCTGCTATTGTGCCCTCAAAGCCGTTTATGGCCTCCGCAGTGCCGTCACCGTCAAGGTCAAGGCTTCCCAAGCCAATGAGGACAATTTCGATCGGGGTGCTGTAGGCTGAGTAGTCTAAGGTGTTTTCTCCTTCCTGGCCGTAGATACTGCCGTTTAATTTGGCGTTATCCAGGAAGACAAAGCGATCGTCACCGGCTCCGCCGTAGAGGTTGTAATTCTGTTCACCGTGGATTTCGAAGCGGTCGTCGGCGCTGCCGCCTATTAAAGTTTCGAAACCGCTGAAGTACAGCGTCCGGCTTCCGCTTAGGTAACGGGCATTATTATCCAGGATAAAGCTTGCTTTGCCGTCCTGAGCCGCTCCGGCGTCAAGGCCTCTTAGGCTATCTGTTCCTTGGCCTCCTTTAAGAGTGCCGATATTGTCAAAGCTATTTAACAAGTTCACTGGGTTTCCTTCGGAATCCAGAACCTCAAGTATTCCTCTGAATCCTACAGTTTCACCCAATCCTGTTAAGGTTATTTGCAGGTTGGCGGTATATGCACCTAAATCTAAGGTGTTATTTCCGCTTTCACCGTCAATGCTGCCCTTTAATTTGGCGTTATCCAGGAAGACAAAGCTGTCGTCGCCGGCTCCGCCGTAGAGGTCGTAAGTTTGTTCGCCGCGAATTTCGAAGCGGTCTTTGGCGCTGCCGCCTGCCAGGATTTCTATACCGCTGAAGGTTAGAACCATGGCGCCGCTTACATACTCGGCAGCGTTTTCGTCCTGATCTGTGCCCAGTTTAAAGATGCCTGCAGTGTTAAGTCCGGTTAAGCGGTCTTTGTCTGCCGAATTGCTGCCAATCAAGCTATTGAGATTGGCGAATCTCACGAGCAAGCCAGGTTCCGAGTTCAACGCCAGTTCGCTTATTGTACCGTTAAAGCCGTTCTGGCCCAAAGAGCTCAGGATTATGTCTATGGCTTTTTGGTATGGGCTGAAATCAACGGTGTCCGTACCGCTCTGGCCGTCAAGTTCACCGCTCAGCAGTGCTCCCGCGGCAAAGACAAACTTGTCGTTACCTGTACCGCCATACAGGGAGGCGGAAGTAACGGCGTTGACCTGGAAGGTGTCGTCTCCCGCTCCGCCATGGAAGGATGCTCCGCTGTCTGCATTGAGGCTGAAGGCGTCTCGGCCTTCGCCGGTGTAGACGGCTTGCAGAACTCCGGGAACGCTGCTTCTATAGAGAAGCAGGTTGGCGCCGGCCAGTTGTGCCGGGTCTTGCCAGTCTGCGGCATCGGTTATGAGCAGGGTGATTTCCTCTGCCTCTTTAGCCAAAACTACGGTTAAGTCAGATGCCAGCCCGGAGAAGTCCAGGATATAGCTTCCCGTGCCGTTTGCTTCTCCGCTTGCGGTTTCGTCATGTAAAGTATCCTGACCCCAGCCTTCGTCGAAGACAAAGGTATCTGTGCCGCCACCGCCATAGAGCTGGTCATTTCCTGCTCCGCCGCTTATGGTGTCGTTGCCGCCTGCCCCGTTGATGATGTCATCGCCGGCATTGCCATGGATGACGTTATCTTTTTCATCTCCGATCAGTTCATCGTTAAATTCGGAGCCAAACAGATTATGAATTGAGCTGACTGTTCCGCCCACACCGGTTGCACTTCCAGTTGTCAGGTTGACTGTAACTCCGCTGCCAATACCGCTGTCGTATTCCGTGTAATCCAGGGTATTGGTTCCCGCGCCGCCGTCAAGCGAACCGGTCAGTCTGCCGTTGCCGTTAAAGGCAAAGGTATCATCGCCGCTGCCGCCAAGCAGGTTCTCGACAGCGGAGAATTTCAAGACATAGTTTATTGTTTGACCGGTAGCCGGATCGCTGACAATCCAGCTAATCTCCCCGCTGTTTTCCCCGGTCACGGTAAAGCGATTCTTTGAGTTCGACCCTGTTATTGTATCGCTGAAAGCGCTGCCCACAAATTCCTGAATATTTCTAAAGCCTGCCAGTCCGGTAGCTTTCCGCAGTTCCAGGTTAAAGTCAACGGCTGTATCGTAAGCGCTGTAGTTTAAGATATTGTAACCCTCGCCGCCGTCAATTAGGCCATCGACGGTGCTTAGACCGAGGAAGTTGAAGGTATCGTTGCCGGAGCCGCCGACAAGGTCTAGCTTATGGCTGCCGGAGATATTATACTCGTTGTCGCCGTCGCCGGTTTGAATCCGGTTGATACCGCTGAAGGTAACCCTACCGTTATTGGCAATTATGGTGCTAATGTTCTGGCTGTCCTGACCGTTCTGCAAATTAATTGTCAATCCCTGATTCAGACCGCTAAAGTCTAGGGTTCCCCGGCCGGAGGAGTTGATGACCGTATCTTCTCCCCAATTTTCTTCAAAGATATAGGTGTTGTAACCGCCGAGGCCTTCCAAATGATCGTTGCCTTTGCCGCCGACAATGATGTTATCCCGGTCATTGCCGATAATTGTGTCATTATAAGGCGTGCCAATGACATTGTTTACTCCGGTCAAAATACCGTTCAGTCCCGGAATCAGGCCTTGGGCCAGATTGACCGTTACCCCTGCCGTTACGTCAACACTGCCGTACAATGCATAGTCCAGCCAGTTGTTTCCAAGACCGCCGTCTATGCTTCCGGTAAAGCTGCCGTTATTGACAAAGCTGAAGGTATCGTCTCCGCTGCCGGCTATTAGGCGCTGATAGTTTTCAAATACCAAGTTTATACCGTTGACGGTAAGGGTATAGAGATCCATATACTCGCCGGCAGACGCATCGAATATCCTGGCAAAGGTATAGGTGCTGTCTGCATTCAGACCCCTTAAAGTATTTCCTGCCGCCAGGCTGCCAATAATCCTGTCAATTCCGGCAAAACCGGCGGGAATAGCGGCTTGCTCGCCGGAGAAGCCGTTCGCGTCTACTGCCGTCAAAGTCACATCCCGAGCATTTTCCTGGGCCGAGAAATCCAAGGTATCCTGACCAGGACCGCCGTCAATGCCGGTACCGGAAGGCAACGTAAAACCGGCAGTAAAGACAAAGGTGTCGTTGCCGAAGCCGCCGATATAGGCCTTGATATTCCGGCCGTCGTAATAAACGACGCTTCCGCCGGAAGTCACTTGACCGTTGGCCAGATCGAACCACAAATCAACTGTTACGTTGGAGAAATCCAAAATGTCTTTACCCGATTCGGTGTTGTCAATGTGTACAATGTAGAAACCATCGAAGAAGAGGTAAATATCGTCTCCAAGACCACCGATTAAGGTATCCTCACCGCCGTTGCTTCCTAAGACATTCTCGCCGTTATCTCCGATTATCAGGTCATTGCCTAGGCCGCCGAAGACATTGTGAATACCGACGATGGAATTGGAAATGCCGGTGGCTGTAAATTCGGAGAGATTGACATAGATATCGCTGGTATAAGCCCTGTAATCCAGGGTGTTCTTACCGCCGCCGCCGTCGATATTGCCGTCCAGAGAGGCTCCGCTCAGCAGGACAAAGACATCGTTGCCCGGACCGCCGTACAGACGGCCGTATTCCTGGCCGGTAAGGGTGAAGCTATCGTCCTTGTCACTGCCATAGAGGAAGTCATAATTGCTAAAGTTCAAAGTTATTGGATTGCCTTCGGAATCTACAGCAGCCAGAGCTTGATAAATGCTGTTATTTCCGTCCAAAACCCACTTGCCGCTTTCATTCTTGATGCTGTAAAGTTTGTCCCCGTCAATTCCCGCAGCTAAAGAACCTATGACCCGTTTAATTCCGCTGAAGCCCTCAGTTATGGTGCACAACGGTGCTGTCAAGGCATCCCCGTACGAAGTGCCGTCCTGAATTCCGGAATAGCCGGTATCGTCCCAGCCTAGAATGGTTACATGGCGGGCTGTGGCGTAACGGCTGTAGTCCAGAGTGTTTACCCCTGCCCCGCCGCAAATCTTGCCGTTTAGAACCGCGCCGTCGGCAAAGCTGAAGGTGTCGTCCCCTTCATCGCCGTTTAGAGTCACATTCCTTTGCCCAGGTTCGTCAAAGCAGATGTCAAAGTAATCATCGCCGTCGTTACCGTTAATGATAAGTCTTCCATTAAAGGAATGGAGAATAAATGTGTCATTACCGGCATTGCCATAAACCTCGGCATAAGTATTGGGCAAGGAGTTTTCTGTTTTTATTAAAATTATATCGTTGTCAGCCTGTCCTGTAATCAACAGCGCAGGAGCAAAAATTGCGCCGAACAGTCCTAAATAGCCGCCTGCACCTGGGTCTGCATCCTCGGCACCGAAAGCATTGTAATCTATCTTGAGGACAACTTCCGTCAAAGCCTTAAGGATGGAGCCAATATTCAGTACAATATTGTCCCCTGCTTGCAGTTTAACGGAAGATGTTTGAGACTCTACTTTTACTCCTTCATTTAGAACTATATCCTGACCCTCGGTAGCCAAATCCTCGGTAGATAAGACAATGTCACCCTGGG
>JAAYII010000311.1 GCA_012523535.1 Peptococcaceae bacterium | reverse complement strand
GGATTTAATACTATGCCTAAAGAAGAGCGAGAAAAATACGATCAAAAGAAAATGAGCAAATTCGCCTATTTTTTTGTCCATGTTTCTTATGTGATTTGAAAGCCAGTCTATGACCATTTTGTTGGCATTGAGTATTACCAAAATATTACCGCCGGCATTGTTATAGTCGTTTTTCAACTTGGCAAGATCATCGATAAATTTGGCATGGGCTTTCTTTTGAGCCTCAAGCTCGGGGTAGCGGATTTGTTGCATATAAGCTTCTATTCTTCATAAATCATCTTCCTGGTCATCCCGCCGTCCACAATAAGGTTAATGCCAGTGACGAAATCATTTTCCTTGGCCGTTAAATAAAGACAAGCTCTGGCAATATCCTCCGGCTTTCCAACCCTCCCGGATAAATGCTGTTCATGATCAATCGGACGCAATTGGTCATAATCCCCCGTTTCGATCCAGCCCGGGGAAATGCAATTAACAGTAATTTTATCCTTGCTCAAAGAAGCTGCCAGGGCATGGGTCAGGGCGACAATTCCGCCTTTGGAAGCGGCATAAGCCTCCGAATCGGGCTCAGACATGAGAGCCCTGGTGGAGGCAATATTTACAATGGAACCGCCGTCTTTGTTATTGCGCATATATTTGGCTGCTTCCCGCGCTGCTAGGAAAACGCTTCTTAAGTTTGTGTTTAGCAAATCGTCCCATTCCTCCACAGATAAATCATAGGGTGACTTAAACAGGCCCTTTCCGGCGTTGTTAATTAAAATATCAATTCGACCGTAAGTTTGATGAGCGACCTCCATTAAATGCACGATATCTGCCTCTCGTCTGACATCGGTCCGGACAAAAACAGCCTTTCCGCCTCGATCTTTAATCAGCCCAGCTGTTTCTGCCCCGGCATTTTCATCGATATCGGCAATAACCACATTGGCCCCTTTCTCCGCATAAAGCAAAGCAATTCCTTTCCCGATTCCCTTTCCCGCACCGGTTACAATAACTGTTTTATTGGAAAAGCCCAAAGCCTTCACATCCTTGTTGAATATTTTTATTTTTGAATACTTTTATTATAGTTTATCACAAAACGGGACTGGCTTTTTCCGGTCCTACCCCTTGTACTTCCTCCATCCGGACAAGCTCCTTTCACCGCTTTTAATAGCATATGAAGCTCATTCAAGGGGGTGAAAAAGCCAGTCCCGTGTGAAGTGAAAGGGGTAGAAAGGACCCCCCCAGGTTATTGCAGCGGAAATCATCGCCATTAAGAATCAAACCCGAAAAATTCTGCTGGCCAGCGCCATCGAGGTGGGGCGGCGCCTGGCGGAAGCCAAGGCCCTGTTGCCTCATGGGAATGGCTCCAATGGCTGGAACAATCAGTGGGATATTCCTGTAGAACGGCGAAAAATTTAATGCGCTTGTATGAAGCCTATGGGCAAAAACAGGGAGGTTTGGCAAATTCGCAAACGTTTGCGAATTTGAGTTAATAAACTTGTTGTTGCATTGTAGAGAGACTTGGCATATAATTTTATTAGAACATATGAACAATTGTTCATATAATACTTTATAAGGGTGAGGACATGGATAACGAAGCTGCTAATTTTGAGATTTGTAGTTGTAATGTCATACATGAAGATGTTGTGAACAGGGTTAGAAAGAACATGATCGATGATGATGAGGCCACTGACCTGGCGGAGTTTTTCAAGGTTTTCGGTGATGAAACCAGGATTAAGATCTTAAATGCTTTGTTTTCATCTGAAATGTGTGTCTGCGATATAGCCGCTCTTCTCGATATGAACCAGTCCGCAATATCGCATCAGTTAAGGAAACTAAAGCAGGCGAGACTGGTTAAAAGCAGAAGGGACGGCAAAGTCGTCTATTATTCCCTGAACGATGAACATATAGAACAAGTCTTTCACCAGGGCTTAAGCCATGTCAGAGAATAAGGCAACCTTTAAACCGAAAAGGAGAGGATGGGATTTATTTGGAATCAAGACTGACCAAGGAACTAATTTTAGACGGACTGGCTTGTGCCAACTGCGCGGCCAGAATTGAAAAGCAAGTCTCCAACCTAAGCGGTGTCAAGACGGCTTCGGTTGATTTCGTCTCCCAAAAACTATCTATTGAGACCCATAACAGGCACGATTTGGAAGATGTAATAAGTGAAACCAAAAAAATCGTTAAAGGGATAGAGCCCGCTGTCAGGGTTGTTGAAATAGAAGATTGGGCCGGAGCAAACGCAGCTTCAAAAGATTTTACAACAAATGCGGCGACTCAGAAGCTTTCCCTTGCCAACGAGGAAAGCCATTCGGAGATGATGGAAAAAGCCAAGTTGATAACGCTTGTTATTGGTGCGGTGTTGTTTGCTGTAGGAATAGCCTTTAACTTTTCCTTCTGGCCGGAGTTTTCAATATTTTTCGCCAGCTATATCTTAGTCGGCGGGGAAATAATTTTTAGGGCCATTAAAAATATGGTCAGAGGGCAGGTTTTTGATGAAAACTTCTTGATGACTATAGCCACGATAGGTGCCTTTGCCATCCAAGAATTCCCGGAAGGCGCCGCGGTGATGCTGTTCTACCGGATAGGCGAGTTATTCCAGGATATGGCGGTAAACCGTTCCAAAAGATCGATTTCGGCTTTAATGGATATCAGACCCGACTATGCGACCTTAATAGCGGGGAATGAAGAGAAAAGAGTGGACCCCGATGAGGTCAAAATCGGGGACAGGATAATTGTCAAGCCGGGTGAAAAGATACCCCTTGACGGCAGGATATTGGAAGGCAAATCCATGGTAAACACTTCAGCCCTGACAGGGGAATCGGTACCGAGGGAAGTGGAAGCAGGAGACGATGTTTTAGCAGGCTTTATCAACACAAACGGTGTTTTAACCATTGAAGTAGGAAAAGAGTTTGGAGAATCAGCGGTTGCCAAGATACTGGATTTAGTGCAAAACGCAACCGCCAGGAAAGCGCCGACGGAAAACTTTATAACTAAATTTGCCGGATACTATACACCTATAGTTGTTATCATTGCTTTAATTCTTGCCCTTCTGCCGCCGCTTCTAATTCCTGGGGCCAGCTTTTCTGACTGGTTTTATAGAGCCCTTATATTTTTGGTAATTGCCTGCCCCTGCGCCTTGGTCATTTCCATACCCCTTGGCTTTTTCGGAGGAATCGGCGGGGCGTCCAAGAACGGTATTTTAGTCAAGGGCGGCAACTATTTAGAAGCGTTAAACAGTGTGGATACGGTTGTGTTTGATAAGACAGGAACCCTGACCAAGGGTGTGTTTAAAGTTACCAAGATAAGCCCGAAAAACGGTATGGATGCCAATGACTTGTTAAAGTATGCGGCCTTTGCCGAGAGCTATTCCAACCATCCCATAGCAATATCCATTTTGAATGAATACTGGGGAGAAATTAATAAGGATGAGATTTCGGACTATGAAGAAATATCAGGCCATGGAATAAGAGTAAAAGCAGAAGGCAAAGAAATCCTGGCCGGAAACATTAAGCTTATGAATAAAGAAAACATCGAGTATGACAATGTTGATGAAGTCGGTACGGTAGTTCATGTGGCCGTAGATAAAAAGTATGCGGGCTATATTTTAATCTCGGATGAAGAAAAAGAAGATGCCAAAGCTGCCATTTCCGGCCTAAAGGCAATAGGCGTTAAAAGGACCGTGATGCTTACAGGGGATAATAAAAAGGTCGGAGAAAAGGTGGCCGGGGATTTGGGCTTGGATGAAGTATATGCCGAACTTCTTCCGGATCAAAAGGTTGAAAAATTAGAGATGTTAGACAGGCAAAAATCACCTCATGGGAAATTAGTGTTTGTGGGTGACGGTATAAATGACGCTCCGGTACTGGCAAGGGCGGACATCGGCATTGCAATGGGCGGATTGGGATCCGATGCCGCCATTGAAGCCGCTGACGTGGTTATTATGACCGATGAGCCTTCCAAGATTGTAAGCGCCATCAGTATTGCCAAAAGAACAAGAAGAATTGTCTGGCAGAACATCGGCTTTGCTTTAGGAGTTAAACTGATTGTTCTTATCTTGGGAGCAGGCGGTATCGCCACCATGTGGGAAGCGGTCTTTGCGGATGTTGGCGTGGCGGTAATAGCAATTCTCAACGCCATGAGGGTAATGAAAGTAAAAGCCATTTAAAGCCATTTGAAGTTGAGGTCATTTAGATAAAAAATGCAGCCCTATTGCGCTGTCCCCCTAAGTTAGAGCTAAAACCTAATGATTGGGGGCCGGAACAATGGGCTGCTTTTATTTTAGGGAGGATGGATCATGAGGGAGAATGGATCATGGGCCAAAAATTTATTGGCCAAGGTTTGTTAGCTGACGTTATATTGGCTGAGGTTTATTGGCTGACGGTGCTCAGGGGTTTGGCATCCGATAAGTATACGATGGCGCTTTCCAATCTGCGATCTTTAATCTTCTTAACCTTTATGGTCAAGCCGTACTCTTCAAGCTCAGGCGTACTGCCGTCACTGGGAATGCTTCCCAAAAGTCCGAAAACCAGGCCGCCAAAAGTGTCGTATTCATCATCGGGAAGTAAGACGCCGAGTTGCTTGGAGACCTCGTTAAGGGGTGCAGTGCCCTGTATTTGCCAGGTCTTGGAATCTATGCGTTCTATCAGCGGTGCTTCCACTGGTATGGTAATGTCGTCTTCAAGGTCGCCTACCAGTTCTTCCAGCAAATCATTCATGGTGATGATTCCGCTCATGCCGCCGTATTCATCAACAACCACGGCAAAATGGTTTCTTGTTTTTTTCATATTGCGGAACAGGACATCCGCCCGTACGGATTCGGGGACAAAATAGGCAGGCTGGACGGCTTTTTTCATCACTTCATCGCGGGTTTTATTTTTAAGTTTGAGGTAGTCCTTGGCATTTAAAACCCCAACTATATCGTCGGGACTTTCCGCGCAGATTGGGAAGATGGAATGCCTGCTTTCCAGGATGGTTTGTTCCCATTGTTCATCGGTTTCATCAAGCCAGAGGAGAGTAACCTCCGTCCGGTGGGTCATTATTTCTCCCGCGGAGATATCATCAAATTCAAATATGTTCTGAATCATGTTTTGCTCTTCCGGCTGGATGGTTCCTTTTTGTTTGCCTGCATCCAATAACATAAGAATTTCTTCTTCCGCATTTTCTTCATCCTCGCTGTTGGGGTCAACACCGAATAGCCGCAAAAGGCCGTTGGTCGATACGGTGAAAAGCCAAACAGCGGGTGTAAATATTCTGGAGACGGTATAAATAAGCCCGGACATACTGAGGGCGATCTTTTCGGCATTTTTCATGGCCAGGCGTTTGGGGACCAGTTCGCCGAGAAGTACGGTGAAATATGTCAGTAAAACCGTTATAATTGCGACGGACAGGATGTTGATTACGGCTATGGGAATATTTATACCTATACCGGCCAATCCCGCTACTAAGCGGTCAGAAAAGTTTTCTGTGGCCACGGCGCTGCTTAAGAGGTTGACCAAAGTTATACCGACCTGGATGGTGGCCAGAAAGCTTGAAGGCTGTTCAGTGAGCTTAGTCAGGCGTAAGGCACGCTTATCGCCGGCAGCGGCAAGTTTGGCCAGCTTGTTGTCGTTCATTTTAATAACGGCAATTTCAGCACAAGCAAAAACAGCATTAAGACATATAAAAACCAGTTGGAGCAGAAGTAACCAGGGCAAAGGATTATGGACCAATTTGTATCCTCCTATATCTCTCTTAAATAATATTTAAATGCGCGTAAACATGTTTTTATAAACTTAGCTTCCCGGAAGCGGTGTTTATTATTTTGCGTCTATAGAAATAAAAAAACACATAACAATAAGGACAATACAAAATTGCCCTGGGTTATGTGTCTATAAAAAATAATATTTATCTTTTTGCTTAATAATACTAATTTGTCAGATCGTTGATCAGACGGCCCTAAATCAGAGTCTGTAGAATCGTCCACCGCAAGATCACTCCTCGGTATTAATATATAAAATAGTTTTAATGCTGTCAATTTTTTATTTCTGGACAAAAGCAGTTGAACCCAATTATAATGAAATATCCGGCGATCCAAATGAAGACTATACAGAAGAGTTGGAGAACTTAAGAGAACAGTGCTTTGCAGCTGATCCGAAAGCAAGGAAGATATGGCGATAAATGAGAATATGAGTTTATAAAGGAAGCAGATAAAAATGACGGCCAAAAATGTCAGAAGGGGTTATAACCCGGATGATGTAAAAATATTCTCTGTTGAGAATATTGCAAAATTAAAAAAGATACAGGAAGAGATACAATGGTTGCTGGACAGAGGATACAAAATAAAACAGGTAATAGAATTAACAGGCAACCATTATCTGCTTTCCTCAAGAGAAAGGACGGCCCTGCAAAGAACAACCTCCTCAACGGCGGATTATAAAAAAAGACGGTCAAAAATGCTACCTTTGGAATGTGTAAAGGATGGCTGCTTAAATATAGACGGATTCAATCTGATAATTATTTTGGAAGTCGCAATGTCGGGAAGTCCCATCTTGCTTGGAAAAGACGGGGTTTACAGGGATTTGGCAGGGCTTAGGGGCACATACAGACTTATAGATAAAACAGATGTTGCTTTAAACCTCATTGGAAAGGCCCTGAAAGAATTGAATGCGCCCTTGGTTAAGTTTTATCTGGATTCTCCCGTATCAAATTCAGGCAGACTGAAAACCAAGATACTGGAATTATCAGGGCAATGGGGGTTGCCGGTTGAAGTCGAACTGGTCCCCAATGTGGATGTCGTATTGGCGGAAAAAGAAAGAGTAGTGACCGGAGATTCAATCATACTTGATGTGTGCAAAAGCTGGTTCAATTTATCAAGAAAAATTATTGAGGATTATATACAGGATGCCTGGGTTATAGATTTAGGGTAGAGCCCTAAACATATTTTTATAGTGCTTACATTATGGCATTAGTGTAGGCACTATTTTTACTATGTATAAGTTAAAATAAACATATTTACATTTGATTGATATGTTTTCTCGGACGGCGGTCTCTAAAAAACGGGAAAAACCCATTGATATGATTTGGCCAGTCAGATATCAAGAGTCTCCGGCTTCGCCTCCGATGAACCTAAACGCATTTGAAACTGCTTCAGTGAAATAAAGAAGTATCATTTTTCAAACAAATGTATATACTTAGTATATACATTGTTTAATAGGTGATATAATGAATTCGAAGGATCATTTAAAAGCAAAAAGAAATCAAGAGAAAAGGGTTGATTACATGTCTACAGTTATTGTTCAAAAGTGGGGAAATAGTTTGGGTATTCGTATTCCAAAAGAAGCCGCTGAGAGAATTGGTATATGCCAAGG
>JAAYII010000310.1 GCA_012523535.1 Peptococcaceae bacterium | reverse complement strand
GCCCACCAAAAGTTAAATCTAAAAATCTAATGATTGGGGGCACATCAAATGAAGACATCTTCAAGTGCTTGGTTTATTTACTCTCTGTTTTCGGACTTAACCCCAACATTTGACAGAGAGCCAGAAAAAAAAGGGACGTTCTAACGTCCCTTTTTTAAGCAACTTTTTAACTTTCGGCCAGAATAGTGTCTACGGCTTCCAAAGCCCAAGTTAAGGCGCGTCCATGGCTGTTGCCGTTAAGCAGCAGTGGGTAATCAACACCGTAAAGCCCTCCGGATACATTGCCAACTGCCAATAAACCCGGAATAGGTTTATGGTTCTTATCTAGCACATGCATCTTGGGATCGATTAAAACCCCTCCATGGACATTGAGTAGAGCCGGTCCCCACTTAAGTGCGTAATATGGAGGTTTATCTATGCTGGTAAGAAGTTCGCTGCGTTTTCCGTAATCCAGGTCTTTACCCAGCCTATATAGTTCGTTGTAGCGGTCAACAGTACTTTTTAAGTTCTCATAGGGGACTTCCATTTTTTTGGCCAATTCTTCCAAAGTATCACAACGAAAACAAGTGCCCTTTTTAATATAACGTTCGATTGCTTGTTGGATGCCATTTTCGGGTCCCCATTTATCTCCGTAGAAGCAGACCAAAGGTTCCGTAAATTGTCCGCCGGTTAAATGGATCCTTTCTCCGAGTTCGTCAAACCATTTAGAATCGAAAACTGTATAGGCCCAATCACCTTGAGGTTGTTGCAGGCAGCGAATGGCTTTGGCCTGTACCCAGGTATCTTCGTTCATAAAACGTTTACCTTGGCGGTTTACATGTAAAAAGAAAAAGGCATAAAGAGAGTAAGCAATGAGGTGAAGGGAAAGAGCCCAGCTAGGATCTTCGAAAGCTGCGCCTACCCAGTAAGCCATTTTATGACCGTCGCCAGTATTCAGACCCGGAGGAGAATAGGCGTTGCGTTTGGGTTTCAAACCAAGAGGGGCAAAAGCTTCCAGCATTTCCGGATCTCCTCCGATATCACCGGTAGCTAAAACTACGGCTTTATTTCCTTTAAAACGACGATATTTTCCGTCTTGCCCTTTTGCGATAAAACCAACTACCCGGCCGTCTTTTTTTTCTAATTGCTCGACACGGGTATTGCGAATAATCTTATTGCCACCGGAGATAATGGCATCTTCTAAAATTTCGCATATCAACATAGCACCGATATGTTTGTATTTGCTGCCCGGTTTTTTCATGATTATATGAGTGCCAGGATATTCGGTGAAATCCGGGCCTTTATAGTATCCGCCGAATAATACCGGATAGACCTGGTCTTTTCCAAGTTCCAGCAGCCATTCAAATGCAGCAGGGCTTTTGTTAATATAAAGCCAGAGAAGGTCTTCGTTAACACGGCTGCCGCAGATTCTCATCCAATCGCGGGCAAATTGCTGTTTATCGATATGCACTCCGTGTTCCCGCATAACTTTGGAATCCAGACAAGCTATATGTGCGCCTCGAGCGACAAGGCCTTTGTATTTTTCCACTACTATGGCTTTAAGGCCTTTTTCTGTACAGCGGGCAGCAGTGGCCAGTCCGGCCATTCCACCGCCGATTATAGCCACATCGGTTTCAATGGTTTCCTCGATCTGGTCTTCCGGTATTGGAGGCGGTGGAGTTTCCCAAGAATACTTCTTTTTACCGGTAGAAGTAGAATTCTCTTCGGTCTCGATAAAATCCATAAATTCTTCTTCGGCCATAACTTTATTCACTCCTTTTCTTGATATAACCTTTATTAACAATTTCTACCTTTTATTTTAGCCCCTTATATTGATAATATCTAGCAAATTAGCTGTTTTAATTTGTAGTATCGCAATATAAAAAGAAAACATTCAGTTCCTTTGCCTGAGGTTGTTATTGATTTGATAAAAGGTTATTATAAGTTAAAGAATCTATTAAGAGTTATAGCAATTTTTGGGAATAAAAATAAATAGACTTTTGGGGAAGGAGTTATAT
>JAAYII010000309.1 GCA_012523535.1 Peptococcaceae bacterium | reverse complement strand
GCTCAGGGCGCTATTTTCCCCGCCATGAATACGATGATTTTTAAAAGGTGTTCTCCCCAAAGGCGAGGCACTGCATCTGCAGCCTTTTTTTCTTCCATTGATATTGGCATTGGCCTGGGTACTATGGTTCATGCCTATGTAGCGGATATCTTCAATTATAGTTTTATTTACTGGGGAGCTATGCTTTTCTGTGGAATTGCTTTGGCTATATACGTATTGCTGTTGATCCCTTCCAATCGAAAATACGGGATTTGATAAATTCCGGCAAAGTTTTTCCCATATTTAGGAAGGAAACGGACGAATTTTAACGAATTATTTAAAATACACGGCTAAGCAACGGTTACTGTATAAAGCAGATAATTGTGTCTATATGCCTGGGTAATATAAGGAGGGAAAGCTATGACCAAGAGTAAGCCAAAGATGCGCTGGTTGGGCTCTGAGCCGGAGATTGGGGATGAGCAGATAGCAGAAACTATCGAAACGGAACTGCTTATTGCCGGTGGAGGTTCTGCGGGACTGGTCGCTGCAGCAACTGCGGCCGAGTTGGGAGTAAAGGTTTTGCTTATAGAAATAAAGAAAACATTTACGCCCATACGCAAGGAAATCGGTGCGGTAGGTAGTCGAATCCAAAAGGCGGAGTGTGTAGAAATAGATATCCAGGAACTTGTTCGGCAGCACGTTATGTACAATGCAGGCTATGTTGATCAAAAGCTGCCTCTCATTTGGGCCCGGGAGAGCGGGGAAATGATTGACTGGTATGAAAAGCTGATTAGTGCCAGGGGAGCTAAATTGATGCTGCAGGGCGGGTACAGCATGGAGGTCAAAGCCGGTTCTTATACCAAGTTTCCCACGGGACATTCAGTGATGTGGCCCGCAAATATGACGGGGGTTAAAGTCCTAACTGAATATGCCGCCCAGCATGGGGCGGAATTTCGCCTGGAAACCGGCCTGGTGAAATTGATCAAAGAAGGGAAGCGGGTTGTCGGGGCGATAGCCAAGGATATTAAGACCGGAAAATATTTGCGTATTTATGCCTCTAAAGGTGTAATGGTCGCCACCGGCGGTTATGCCCGCAATAGAGAAATGTTGGAAGCGCTCCAACCCGAAACCGTTGAACTGACGGCCTTTACCGTGAGTGAAGGTTTAACCAGAGGTGACGGTATCAAGGCTTGTCTTTGGGCGGGGGCTAAAATGGACGATCGCCATCTTTCCATATTATTCGATCGCTGCGCCATCATGCCCGATGAAACACCGGAGACACTGAGCAGGCCGGGTCAACCTACGGAGATCATTGGACAGCCCTTTTTAAAGGTAGATCTAAAAGGCAGGCGTTTTACCAACGAATCGATGCCCTATGACTTTATTCTGCACCGGTCTTACAACTTGCCCGGCAAATGCTATTGTGTGATTTTTGATTCCGGTTTCCAGGAAGATACCAAACGGTTTGAATTGGCGGGCTGTTCGCGCATGCATCCTTTTAATAACGGAACACCTTGCAGCCGGCCGCTTAAGGATAATATCGAACTGTTGGAAAGTATGATCGAAGAGGGGCGTTTTATTAAAGCCAATACTATCCGGGAGCTTGCGGAAGGATTGGGCCTGCCCGCTGCTGAACTGGAAAAAACTGTAGCCAGATATAACGAGCTTTTTGACAAGCAATGTGATGAAGATTTCGGCAAGGAAGCCCACCGCCTGTCGGAAATAAGGAAACCGCCGTTTTACGGCGCTCGCGCTTGCGCATTTTTGCTCGGTACACTTGACGGCATTCGCATTGATGAGAATATGAACGCTCTGGATAATAATTATGATCCTATTCCGGGACTTTATGTTCTCGGCAATGACAGCGGCGGTTATTACGCCAATACTTATGTCAATTTGGTCACAGGCGGCTGTGCAGGGCGCAATATGACTTTTGCCAGAAGAGCGGCGCGCCTGATTGCCGGACAATGATCTTAAATCCCAGTTGACATGGGATGGGATATTCTATATAATACTTGTTGTCCAAACGCTGGGGTATAGCCAAGCGGTAAGGCATCGGACTCTGACTCCGACATTCGGTGGTTCGAATCCATCTACCCCAGCCAAAAATGATTATTAATTAACATCCGTTTGGATGAAACAAACGGATGTTTTGTTTTTGCCCTTATCGGAGCAACTCAAAAATTTG
>JAAYII010000308.1 GCA_012523535.1 Peptococcaceae bacterium | reverse complement strand
GTATTTCATATGATCGGCGACTGTATCACTCCTAAAAATATTGCCAATGCCACCGGTACAGCCCATGACATAGCCGTTAGCTTAGGTCGTTTCTAATATTTTTGCAGAAAGGAATTTGCTGTTCCATTATTCCTTTTCTAACTGGAAGGAGGAACAATATGGTTATTAAAACATCTCCCATCACCACCATGGAGGGTGCTTTTTCCGTAAAAGGACTAAATGTCGTTATTACCGGAGGGAACCGCGGGATCGGTTTTGGTATTGCTTCGGCCTTTGCCCAGAGCGGGGCTAACGTGGCTATCCTCTGCCGCAATCCGGAAAGCGGCAAGGCAGCCGCTGAAAAGCTGGCTGCCTATGGTGTAACAACCTATGCCTTCCAAGCGGACATAGCCGATCTGGAAAGTGTCAAAAATGCCGCCCAAAAGGTGTTTAAAGTATTTCCAAGCATTGATGTCCTGGTCAATAACGCCGGCATCTCCGCCTCAGTTCGTTTTCTGGAAGATGAAAACCTCCGCCAATGGCATGAAGTGGCGGCAACCGATTTCCATGGCCCGGCCAATGTGATCTATACCTTTGCTCCCAAAATAATTGAAGGGAAAAAAGGCGGCAGCATTATTAATATCTCGTCTATCGGCGGCCAGTCCGTAGCCGGTACCAAGACCCATCCCAATATTGCCTACCATGCCTGCAAAGCGGCACTTGACAATTTAACGAAATCTTTAGCCATTGAATTCGGCGATTACGGCATCCGGGTTAATTCCATAGCGCCCGGCCCAACCCATTCCGATCTTGATAAACAACTTCCTCCCGATGCTTTCACCAAAATTGAAGAACGCATGCCCATGCACCGCTTCGGTGAGCCCCTGGAGATTGGCGCTCTTTGTGTCTATCTGGCTTCTCCTGCCGGCTGTCATATCACCGGCACCATTATTGTCCATGACGGCGGGCTTCTCTGCATTGGTTAACTTTGAAGGTTATGATGAGAAAGGAGCAAGGTTATGAAAGTACCGTTTAATCATTATGAACATATATTCTCACCTATTAAGGTCGGTCATACCATTTTGAAAAACCGCATAGAGTTCTCTCCCTTGGTCAGTGACCTTACCAATTGCAACGGGGAAGCTACCCAAGCTTATATCGATTTCGTAGAAGCCCAGGCCCGTACCGGTGTTGCGCTGATTACGCTCGGAGCCACCCCCGTAGATAAAGCCACGGCTCCGGACTATCCCTCCGAACTGGATGTAACGAGCGACTTGAACATTAATCATCTGTACCTGCTGGCGGAAGCAGCGCATCGCGGCGGTGCCAAACTGTCGGTAGAACTGGTGCACGCCGGACGCGGGGCTAACCCGCAAGTGATTACCGCTCCTTATGTTTTGGCCCCCTCCAATATCCCCGTTCCCGGACAAAGCCAAAATATCAAGGAGATGGATCAACATGATATTGAATATGTTGTCCATTGCTTTGGCGACTGTGCCCTTCGGCTGAAAAAAGTCGGTTTTGACGGGGTAATGATTCACGGCGCCCACGGCAAACTTCTGGCCCAGTTTATGTCCCCCCTTACCAACCGCAGATCCGACATCTATGGCGGCAGCTTTGAAAATCGCATCCGGTTCCCGCTAATGGTTCTAAAAGCCGTAAGGGAAGCCGTCGGCAAGGATTTTCTTATTGAATACAGAATCAGTGGGGATGAAATTGTCCCCGGCGGCATGCGGGTGGAGGAGGTTATTGAGTTTTTGAAGGTGGCCCAAGAATATATTGACCTGGTCAACGTCTCCGCAGGCATCAATATCGATAAGCAAAAGTTTTACAGCATGCCTCCCTATTACCGCCCCAAAGGAGCCAATGTGCCCTATGCCCGGGCTATAAAGCAGTGCCCGGACATCCGCATTCCGGTCAGCGTTGTGGGTGGCATTGTATCGGCCGATATGGCGGAAAAAATTATCGCCGAAGGCAGCGCCGATATGTGCGCCATTGCCCGCAGCCTGCTCGCCGATCCCGAAATGTTACACAAAGCTTGGCGCGGGCGCCCAGAAGATACCCGTCCCTGCTTGCGCTGCTACAGCTGCGCCGGTGGTTTTGGCTCCCATATTTCCTGTGCCGTTAACCCTTCTCTGGGCAGGACCTTTCCTTATGACAAAGTAAGAAAGGCTGAGGAAAAAAAGAAAGTGGTAATTATCGGTGGAGGGGTAGCCGGCTGCCAAGCGGCGCAAACTTTGGTTAAACGCGGACATGATGTCGTCCTGTTCGAAAAAAATGACCGGCTTGGCGGTCTGCTGCACGATATTAATAAATTGTCTTTCAAAGACGATCTTTTACGTTATACCGAATGGCTTTGCCGAACCACTTTACAGTGCGGAGCCGATATCCGTTTAAACTGTGAAGCAACCCCCGCCATAGTGATGGCCGAATCTCCTGATGTCATAATTATTGCCACGGGCAGTGTACCCTTAAGACCCCCAATACCGGGATTGGACTTAGAAAACGTCTTCAATGTCCTGGATGTTGATTCCGGAAGAGCAAAGCTCTCAGGACGCATCGTGGTCTGCGGCGGAGGTCTTTCCGGCTGCGAGTCGGCTCTTCAATTGGCTATGGACGGTTGTGAAGTGACAATTGTAGACCAAATTGAGGAGAAGGATTTTGCCTCCGGTCTCCATCCCATAACCCGGCAAATGCTGCTTTATCTCCTCGAAGAGCATAAAATTACCAAACTTGACCGTCATATCGTCCGTTCCATCACTGCCGAAGGTGTCGTCGTGGAGGATAAGGATTGGAACCAGAAAACACTTCCCGCCGATTATGTGGTAGAAGCTTTCGGTATGAAAAGCAATTCCGCCGCCATTGACCCCTTCCGTTACCTTATACCCGATGTTTACGTCATTGGCGATGCCTATGAAGTTAAAAACATTAAAAACGCCAATCTTATGGCATATGATCTATGTTGTAATATTTAAAGCCAAAACCGTAGTCTAAAATATCCCGCAGGATTTTGGAGAAATAACTAATGATATAAAACAAAAATAATAAGGAGCGAAAAAAATGGGAAAATACGACCATCTGATTACTTATGATCCACGGCCCGACAAACCAGGGAGAGTGGCCGATCCCTCGATCATGAGAAAAATCCTCTATATGGATGGGGCCACCGTAGCCGGAGCTCCCTATTTTGAGATTATGTGGTTTATCAGCCCCCGCGAGCCTGCTCCCCCGACTCATACCCATGACTTTGATGAATTTCTCGGCTTCATTGGTACTGATCCCGACAACCCTAGTGACCTGGGCGCAACCGTAAGATTCCTGCTGGAGGATGAATGGATCGTATTGACCAAAAGCGCCCTCATTTATGTCCCTGCCGGAATGAAGCACAGTCCCTTTGTCATTGAGGATTTGCGGAGACCGATCATCCATTTTTCAGGCGGACCGAATGTGGAATATAACAGTACTTCTGTCTAAATACCAAGGACCATAGATCTGTGGATGCATTAAAAGAGTATTATTAATTGTCAAAAAAGGGCTTACGCTTATAATTTCGATAGCTTTTTCAAGATCTCCGTCAGATTTTGCCCTCCATAATTGGAAAACAGAAGGAGCTTGCAAGAAAAATTCAGGGTAAAACCT
>JAAYII010000307.1 GCA_012523535.1 Peptococcaceae bacterium | reverse complement strand
CTGAAAACCTATATCGTATGTCCCCCCGTCTCCAACCCAGGCAAAGACAACCGGCTTTTCACCTTCCAGCTTTTTCTTGGCATAGAGAGCGTCCAAAGCCATGGAGATGGCTCCGCCGGAAGCCCCGGCCGAGGCAAAACAGATATTGAGAGCGGGAAAAGAATAACAGGTCTTGGGGGTCATGCCCATACTGGCTACGGCACAGGAGGGAGTCAACAACCAGATGGCGTTTTCCCCCAGGGCTTTGCCCACCAAGCGCAAGCCGATAGTGGAAGGGCAACCGGCGCAGGCTCCCGTGCCGGAGATAATATATTCAATGTCCGGCAGTTCTTTAATATTCATGTTATTTGCACACCTCCATCATTTCCCGGGCTTTGGCCACCAGTACCGAAGCGGGAAGATCTTCGCCGCCAAGACCCAGAGAAATTCCGGTGACCTGTAAGGAATCGCGGCGGTTAAAAAGGGCCGCTTTGGCCAATTGAAGCAAAGCGCCTCCGGCCGAACCATATACCAGGTTGCGGTCAAATACCAAAAGCTTGGCTCCCGCAGGCAGTAAAGCCGCCAGTTCTTCTTCCGGGAAAGGATTAAATACCCGCAGTCTCAAGCCCGCGGCGGCAATACCTTGCTCCCGGAGCAGGTCGACGGCGATTTCCATTTCTTTGCCCATGGAACCCATGGAAAAAAGGAAGTATTCGGCGCCTTCCGGCCGGTAAGTTTCAAAATACCCGCCGTGCCAGCGGCCGGTCAGTTTTTCATATTCTTTTAAGCAGCGCATAATCACTTCTCCGGCCTTTTTAAGATCCTCGGTTAAGGCATAACGATAGGGAACATATTCTTCGGAAGGGGTTACATTGCCGAAAGTTCCTCCCCACTGGGGATGGAGCCGCCAAGCCGGATTCAAAGGGGGCAAAAATTCCTGTATTTTGCTTGGTTCCAAGGTTTCAAAAGGCATGGAAGAATGGGAAACCAGAAAACCGTCATAATTGACCATCACCGGGATTTGCACTTCTTCCGCCACTTTATAGGCCAGGATAACAGTATCGTAAATTTCCTGATTGGAAGCGGCAAAGAGCTGGATCCAGCCGGTATCGCGCTGGGAGACGGCATCCTGGTGATCCACATACAAACACCAGGGCATATTGACGGCCCGGTTGACATTGGCCATGACTATGGGCAGCCTGCCGCCGGCTGCATAATGAAGAATTTCATGCATATATAGCAAACCCTGGGAAGATGTGGCCGTAAACACCCTGGCCCCTACGGCGGAAGCCGCAGCTACAGCGCTGGCGGCACTGTGTTCGGATTCCACGGGGAGGTATTTGGCGTCCATTTCCCCTTCAGCGATATATGAAGCAATTTTTTCCACCACCGAGGTTTGGGGAGTTATAGGGTAAGCGGCAACAAAATCAACCCCCACATCCCTAACGGCTAAAGCACAGGCTGCATTACCGCTGTCAAATATTTTCGTCATCTCGATTCCTCTCTTTCCATGTGAATAGCTTTCCTCGGACACTCGGCGGCACAAATGCCGCAGCCTTTGCAATAGGTATAATCAATGGTCCGATCTTCTCTGGAAATGACAGCCTCGGGACAATAAATCCAACATAACAGGCAAGCGTTGCAAAGGGAAGGATCCACCACCGGACGGTGGGTCCGCCAAGTACCGGTAAGTCCCCCGGCTCCGATAACGGGACGGGATATGGGTTGTACAATTTTTTTATCCATTGCTGTTTTCCTCCTTCGCTTGGCCGGCACTCCAGACGGTATTATAAGCCTCACGGGCAGCGGCTATATTGGGCTTAGCTTTATCCTCACTCCATTGTTCCTGCAAGGTTTCCTCCAGGACGGGGAAAGGAAGGTCCAGAACACGGCAAAGGGCCCCAAGCATAGGCACATTGATAAAAGGCTCCCCACCAAAAACAAGATTATGTTTGACCGCGATTTTTTCCGCCTCCACCAGCCATTGCCGTTTGTCAACCGGTAAGGGTTTCTCGGTGTTAACTACAATCACGGCCTCATCGGCTATGCCGTCGGCTAAACCGATTTCGAGCAAATTTTCACTCATCAGCACCAAGATGCCGGGTTTATATGACTGAGAGCGGACCTTGATCGGAGTATGGTCTAAACGGACAGCCGCTTTGACCGCGGCTCCGCGGCGTTCAACACCGAAAAAAGGAAGGGTTTGTGCTTCCAAGCCTGTTTTGATAGCGGATTTGGCCAACAGTTCAGCCAAAGTTACAACTCCTTGCCCGCCTCTTCCGTGTATACGTATTTCCCGCAACGGTTAAACCTCCTTTAAACAAATAAAAAAATTATTACCTTAATGCCATTGGCGAATATTATATAAAAATTTCGGTAATTTCCTAATTAATCTATAACAACATTTTATTGTACACCATTTTCGACAGGGAAGCATTATATTTTTCTACTTAATTGATTTAAGGGCAACAAACAAAAGAAGAGGGCCTGCTCTTCCTTTGCCGCACTTCTTTATAACGACAATAACTTTCATTCCGGCCTCAAGCCCAATAAGCAAAGGGCCCGGCAACATATTTAACTCCAAGCAAACATAAAAATAATTTGCCTCACCCCAACTGCCTGCGTTTGGCCGGTCGGACAAGTTGTCAATAATAATAGACAAGAGGTGATAGGCAATGAATTATTTGTTGGGGTTAATTACAGTCATGGCCTCCATTCTTGCTGTTGACAGGCTTTATACATGGTATAGCAAAAGATATGAAAAAATGAGGACGGAGCTGGAAGTATTAAAAGTAGTGGCCAAGCACGAATGCTTTGGAAAGTTCAAAAATGACCCTAAGCAGTTTGAGCAATGGATAGCCAAACTCCTGGCATTGATGGGTTTACAGGTGGTACAAGCCTCCCCTGCCTTAAAGGAGAGCGGCGTCGATTTAACCGGTCAATATAAAGACGGAAAGATTGTCTACATTAAATGCAACCTGGAAAACCCTGAAAAATGGGATAACGAAATTGACAAAGGAGAGGTACAGAAACTGGTCGGCGCCATGATAGGGGATGGTGTAAAAAACGGTTTAATAATAACGATCCCACCTTTGAACGACAAGGTTAAAAACTACATATCCAGTGTCAGTCAAGAGGGATTGACTATCAAATATATGGACGGAGATGACTTAGTGGAGGAATTATATAGTCTGAGGCAAGCCAAATTACCGGAGATGCTGGAGAGATTGGGAATTACCTTTCACTTTCCGTGGCGTAAGTAGCCAGGTTCAAACAGCAAGGAAGATCTTTTTTGGCTTCAACTAAATATCTTTAAAATTTAATAAATACCCGGACTGAGCAAAAAGAACTTACATTTTCTTCCTAATGATTCCGATACCTACCCGATAGTATTTTTGACTTCATTAATCTCAAGGATTATTCTTTAATTAATGAATACTTCTTATAGATAATGCCCAACAACATAGGCTTTCATCTATAAGGAAGGAAAGGAGATGTTCCCCGTGGCGGTGGCCGGTAAACAACCAGGTAAAGGAGCATATCTGTGCGTAAACTGCGGAAAGGATACGGTACTGAACGACCCCAAGGAAACTCTGCCAGCATGTCCTCATTGCAATGGAGTCATCTTCATCAAGGTCGGCTAGCAGACAGCTTGAAAGTTATTAGACCTCAAACCTGAGTTCCATTGTATCGGCTCCAAAAGAAAAAACCCGCTTATTAAGCTAGCGAGTTTTTTCTTTAAATTATAGATAATAAAATTATTGTAGATAACAAAAATCAATACTCCATAAAAATAAACACCATACTAAATTCCATAAAAATAAACACTATTAATATTTTATTTAAATTAGTAAATGAAAAGCAAATAAAATCCCAAAAAATAATTTATGAGTAAAGAGTAAAAGTACACCTCGATACTTCTTGTTTCGAAGATATCGAGGTTTCATTTTCTGGGAATAAGATTGACAATATTATTCTTCCCATTCAAATATGTAGCACAGGTTTTTGGGTTCCACAGTGCAAGTCAACGGTTGGCCGTATTTATACCCGGCTTTCTCCAATATTTTGCCCAAAGGGGTTCCTTCCAGGTTTCTCAGATCCTTTGGCACTTCACAATTCAAATCCTGGAAAGATACTTCCAAACTTCTTTCTCTCTTTATGCTCATACTTTTCCTCCTTAGTTAATGAATCAAATCCAATTAATAGATCAAATCCAATAATGAATCAATTACAACCCAAAAGTAAAAAAGACTCGTCTCATATATTATCATAAAATTTGTTCTAGGGGATTATCTGTTGGGAGAAAAAGATTCTTTGGGCTTCTTTTTATTTTTGGAATTAAAGTAGTCCTGGAAATCCTTAAAGAATTCATTGGAGTCTCGATCAAACCAAAAACCCCTTGGCCGCCATCTCTTTCCGCTTTCTTTTTTCTCTTTATCATCATCTTTATGGGCAGGTTTAGGCGGAAACATTTTTTCCATTTTGTATCCCGGAGGAGCTTGAAATTGAACAACAGGTTTATCACTCAAAGCCCGGGAAAGCACTTCTCGGAAGACAACCGCCGGTCCGGAACCGCCGGAAATTGTTAAGTAATGTTCCCGATCGGTTTGGTCATAGCCCATCCATACGGCAGCCGTCAGTTCCGGAGTATAGCCTACAAACCAGACATCTTTTACCCCTTTGCTAATACCGACAAATTCTTCGGTCGGAGGAAGCTCGACAGAACCTGTTTTTCCGGCTACCGGACGCCCGAAAGCAGCATTTTTACCCGTACCGTTTTCCACGGCATTTTTTAACAAAAGGGTCATGGTATAAGCCGTGCTGGGATCCGTTACCGTTATAGTCTCCGGTTGGGCTTGGACCAGGACTTCGCCGTCGGCTGTGGTGATCTTGGTTATGGCATGGGCTTGATTCATTATTCCCAGATTGGCAAAACTGCTGAAGGCTTGAGCCATGTCCAGGGGCGATACCCCCTCGGTAAGAGCCCCCAAAGCCAAACTGAGATTTAGATCAATCTCTTCAAGCTCTATGCCGGCCCGGCGGGCAAAATCAGCCCCGCTGTCGATCCCTATCTGATTGAGCAGCCAAACGGCCGGAATATTCCATGAATTGGCGATTGCTTCCTGCATGGTAACAAAGCCCCTGGTCTGGTAATCCCAATTTACAGGTCTATAACCGTTGATATTCAGTTCCCCGTCATAGAGCAGGGAATAGGGAGCGTACCCTTTTTCCAAAGCCGGGCCATAAACGGCCAAGGGTTTGAAACAGGAGCCGGGCTGGCGCTTAAGTTGACTGGCGTGGTTAAACTGCCGGAACATACTTTCTCCCCGGTAACCCACAAGGCCTCTGATTCCTCCAGTGGAGTGATCAATAATCACTATGCCGCTTTGCACCATTTGATCAGGTTTGCCGGGCGGGAAAAAACTGTCGTCGTTATAAACTTCTTCCGCAGCTTTTTGTACTGTTTGGTCCATTTGCGTGTAAATCTGCAGACCGCTGCCCAGGATTTGGTCTTGGGTAAATCCATAGCGGGAGATGGCCTCTTCCAGAACATAATCTACATAGGGCGCATATTTGCCGGAAAGTTCCCCGTCCGGATCTTTTTTGAGAGTAAGGGGCAAATCGCGGGTCTTTTTATATTCCTCTTCGGATATGAATCCTTGTTCCAACATTAAAGACAAAACCGTGTTGCGGCGCTCTAAGGCTTTGTCCGGGTCATTTAAAGGGGAGTAAATACTGGGGGCTTTAAGCAGACCGGCCAAAGTTGCTCCTTCAGCCAGAGTGAGTTCAGCCGCGTCTTTGCCGAAATAAAAGCGGGCAGCATTTTGAATTCCCCAACGTCCTTCCCCAAAATAGATATTGTTAAGGTAAGCCTCTAAAATTTCGTCTTTGCTTAAAACCGATTCGATTTTTATGGCATAACCCGCTTCTTTGAGTTTCCTCTCAATAGTTTTATCCGAAGGAAGAAAAAGATTTTTAGCCAGCTGCTGGGTTATGGTGCTTCCGCCTTCCGAAAAATCACCGGAGCGGAGATCCCTGAGCAAAGCCCTGAAGATTGCTCTCAAATCCACACCTTGATGTTCATAAAAGCGCTTGTCCTCTACGGCAATCACGGCCTTGCGGACATGGTCCGGCACCTGGTCCAAAGAAACGGGTACTATTTTGGAAGAGGAAAGTTGGGAAATCTTATTTCCGTATCGGTCATATATAAAGGTGGGTTGAGCGAGGGGGCTTTCCAGTTTGCTAATATCCAGGCCGGAAATCCAGATAGCGGCACCGGTGCCTGAAGCAAGGATTAAAAGCAAAACAGCAACGGTAATAACCGCCCACCATTTTAGTTTCTTGGATTTTATATCCTTATCCTTAGTATTTTGCTGTAAATCTGTGGTCCTTTTATCTTGTTCCAACATGAACGCTCCTTACATAAATGTTAGCAGCATATAATTTACATAAACTCCAACTTAAACTACATCATACCATAAAATAGCATAAAAAAAGGTTGTTAAAAATTAACAATCTCACACCGGTACAGATAATTCATGGAACAACTTTAAAAGAAATTAAATTATTACTATATGAAGAAATAAAAAAACTCCGCATATTGATTGCAGAGTCTTTATAAATCATTTTATGCTTATCCATAATTTACATCCGAAGCCCCTAATTCACATCCTAAAAACACCGAGATAGCGGCTTTCATTGATTTCGAATTCCATTTTATTGGCTCTATACCCCTTTGGGCAAACGCTCAGTTCATATTTCCCGGGATTCAGGCGGTCAAATTTAAAATCGCCGTAAGGGTCGGTTTCCGTTTGAGCGACAGGGATCCCGTTTTTATACAGCACAACCAGACATCCTTCAAAGCAAATTTCTCTTCCCTTCTCAAATTTTACTACGGTACCGCCGGCAAAAAGGGAGGTATAGCGATAGAGGTTCTTATACCACACTGCGCTTTTGGCCGCGGCGTGAGCGAAATCCAACTGTTCCAAGCCCTCTTGTTTTATATATTTTTCCATATCCTCGCGTTCTTCATAACGCATCTGAAGGGCACCCAAAGGACATGCTTGGGCACAGCGCGGCTGCTCCCATCCTTCATCCAAAAGATGGGCGCAGAAGGTGCATTTCTGTGATACGCCTTGTTCCTCATTCCAGGAGATTTTGCCAAAAGGACACAGCTTAGATAAGTCGCCCGTGGCCTTGCTCTGATCGATAAGCACCACACCGTCCTCCCGGCGATACACTGCGCCATTCCCCTTTTGCACGCACAAAGCTTCTTCACAGTGTCCACAGGGCTCGGTCAAATAAGCAACATCAATCATCGGATGCTGGCCCCGCACCTTTTCTTTGGTAGTCAGCCAGTACTGTTCGTGCAGTTTTTGCGGCAGGGTCACTGGCAGCCAATTATTTCCCACATGCTCATCCTTGCAGGCATGCAGACAATTAAAACAGCCGATGCATTTTTCAATATCGATTACAAAATAACGCCGCTTCATTTCGCTTCCCCCTTCCAACAACGTATATCCACCAGACAGGAATTGACGCTCATAGAGTGGGCTTTCGGTATGTTAAACTCCTTGGAGGTAAGGTTGTTGATGCAGCCGCCTGTCTCCGGTGCCGTACCCGGTTCCCCGTTGGGTTCATAGACAGCGGAAGCTTCATAAGAATGCAGTATGCCGGCCGGCACCCGTTCGGTTACGTGCGCCGCACAGATGACGCTGCCCCGGTCGTTGTATACTTCAACCAACTGGTTCTCCGTAATGCCTTTGGCGGCGGCATCTTTGGGATTGATACGCACAATCCAATAATAATGACCGTTAATCAGCCGGCGGTGGCAGGGGATATCATTCGCCACCCCGTCTTTGCCGTCCTGCATAGTGTGGTGACTGTAACGGGGATGGGGAGAAGTAAGCTGGAAGGGGTATTTGGCAAATTTATCTGCAGTTTCCCGGCCCTCTATGGATGGGATGTATTTGCAGATCACCGGACGGTCCGGATCATTGGGATCAAAAAGCTTCAGGCTGTTGCAAGCGAATTCGAACTTGCCGCTCTGGGTCTGAAAACCACGGCCATAATCACACTTATAGTCTCCGGCCAACGGTGAAATTTCAGGGACATCCCGTTTCCGGCCTTCGTAAAACCAGTTATAAGCCACGGGGTCTCTTTGATTTTCTGCAGGAGCCGGCAGAACATAATATCCTTTTCTTAAAAACTCTTCCCAGCTAATTTTTTCCGGCAGGTCAGTGGCCTTGAAGATGCGTTTCACCCAGTCCAGTTCTGTACTGCCCACACCGTAGACACTGCCAAGACCCAAATATTTGCTGAGATCATAAAAGATTTGGTAATCGGAGCGGGATTCTCCCAAAGGTTCGATGCATTTATGCTGAAGAACAAACACCCGGTAGTTGTTCTGAAGATAATTTTTCTCCACATAGCCGCCGCAATGGCCGACCTCGGAAATATCCCATCGTTCAAAGTTGGTACAGGCCGGCAGGATGATATCCGCGTACTTGGCATCACCTTCAAACCAAATGGATTGATTGACGACGCATTCCAGATGCTCGTCTTGATACATCTTGGCATAGCGATGGGACTCCGGTTGGGTGCCCATATTGGAGGTGCCGTAGCGGTAAAACATCCGGCAGGGCGCATGGCCGGGCATAGGATATCTTTTGGGCGCGAACTGCTCCTGGAGATTGCGGAAACCGTGAGCGTACCAAACTGCCGAGTCTTCCCGCACAGCCTCCGGCAGGCGCAACCGAGGAATCATCTGGCTGGAGGATCCTATCCCGTAAAGATTGGGCATCCGGTTATACAGCTCATACATGGTGGTCAGATTGCCGGAATCGGCGGCAATCCCGCCGTCCGCGTAACCCGGGAAGTAAAAGGTGGTATCCAGCGGCGCGCCGCTCTGAAGTCCGCCAAAGTTAACACCCGGTTTCCCAAATCCCTGCATGGCCATCAGGCAAACCATGGCCCGTGTCCATTCAGTCCCATGAGAACTGCGACAAGCGCAACCAAGACCGGGCAGTCCGCCGGGGGAGAGATAGGTCCGTTTTGTACCCCATCTCCGGGCCAACACCCAAGCTTCGCGCGCCGGTATGCCGGTGATATCTTCCTGCCACTCAGGTGTCTTGGGGATTCCGTCAGTCTTACCCAAAATATACTCTTTCCATTCTTCGAACCCCACAGTGCGCTTTTCGACAAAATCCCGATCATAAAGTCCCTCGGTAATCCAGACATAGGCCAGGGAGAGGGCTAATGCTGTGTCCGTTCCAACCCTCGGAGCCAGCCACTTGCCACCCAAAAAGGCTGCCGTATGGTTGTAATAGGGGTCGATATGAACTATCTCCAAGCCCAGTTTTTTCAGCCATTCCCGGCGAATGGTGGCTTCATATGCGCCGTAGAGCCCGGAAGTCGATTCCGGATCGCTGGACCAGAAGACTATCATTTCGGCGTTTTTCAGGCAATCTTCTACAGTGGAATAGGTCTCAGCCATGCCGTTTTTCATGGTATGACCGAAATGATGCTCAGCTCCGAATACCCACCCTTCCCAACTGTCCGGGTTATGCTGGGTATAGGTAGCCCCAATCAGGTTAAAAAAGCGAAAGCAGGCGCTGTTGAAGTAGCCCACATAGCCCCAGGTATGATGAGAACCGCGCTGGAAAAAGATGGCGGAAGGGCCGTACTCCATACGCACGCGCCGGATTTCGTCCGCAACCAAGCGATAAGCTTCGTCCCAGGATATTCTTTCATAACCGGATTTTCCCCTGTTTTGAGGATTCCGTTCTCCACCGGGATTCCAATCGACTCGTTTCAGGGGATAAAGAATCCGGTCCTTGGAGTAAACCAGCGCCTTCCAGCCGCTGCCGTGGGTATTGATCGTAAGTTTATGAGGAGGCGTGAATTCCTGTCCCCGGGCCTTTATGGTCCAAGGCTTGGCATCCTCGGGAGCAAGATCGATAGGCGTCATGCGAATGATGCGGCCGTCTTTAACATAGACAAAGAGGGCACCGCCGGTTGTGGCGTTGGTCAGGCGCCTGACACCGTTGCCCAAATCTAGGCCGTAAGCGTCTCCATAGTAAACCGGCGCTTCCAGAACGGTCATAAGGATCTCGTCGAACCAGATTGCCGGAATATCCTCTCCTAAAAGCTTAATCCGCCCGTTTTTGACTCCTTCCACATAGGCGGCATGGTCCCGGTCGGGCCGCAAAACCTTGAGCGCCAGTTCCATGGTTTTAAAGCTTAAACAGACATCAGGATTTGCTTGTATACCTTCTTCTGATACAAGTCGTCCATCCTTGAATTCGAACCATCTTCCCGACGAACAGTCCTCAAGCCTGATTTGAGCCATAATATTGAATTCTTTCAATTTGGCCGCAAATATAGGGTAT
>JAAYII010000306.1 GCA_012523535.1 Peptococcaceae bacterium | reverse complement strand
GGTACCATGGGTTATGCCCATGGCCTGGAGGTCGCTTTGGAAGCAGCGGCCATACTGGAAAAGGAAGAGGATATCTTCTTCCTCCTGGTGGGCGACGGCTCCCAGCGGCCCGAACTGGAGAAAATAGCCCGGGAGAAAAATCTTAAAAACGTAAGATTCATCGACTTCCAACCCCTGCAAGTCATTCCGCGTTACTTTTCCTTAAGCAGCATCAATCTTTCCACCCTCAGGCGTTATAAACTATCCGAAGGGGTCAGACCGGCCAAAGTCTTTCCTTCCCTGGCCAGCGGTCAGCCCTTGATTTATGTCGGAGAAGGCGAGGGAGCGGAGATTGTGAAGGAAAGCGGCGGGGGAGTGGTCTTGGAACCCGAGAACCCGGAACTTCTGGCCCGGACCATTCTCCAACTTAAAAACGATCCCGCCTATTGCCGGGAACTGGCGGCCAAGGGCCGGGAGTATGTAGTCAAAAATTATTCTTGGCAGAACATTATCAAAAGATGGCTGGAAGGACTGCCCCAATAAAAATACTACCAGGACAAATACAGGAGGTAACATGATCTGGAATCACGGAATTACGGCAAAAAATGAGACAAGGTTGTTCCTGCTCGTGGTTACCATACTTTCAGTGATGATACTACCGCCATTTTCTCTCCATCCGTCTCTGCCCAAGATCCGGCTGGAGGAACTTTTGCTTTTCATGGCTTTTGGGATAAACATATTACTACTTATAATCAATAAATTCCGATTCAGCGAAGAACAAAAGAGGGAAATAGCCGGGCAAAAAAAACAGTTCAAAACCATATGCCTTATCTTTGCCCTCCTCGTGGCCTCTTATGCCGTATCCAATTTTTACGGGGTATATATCAGAGGAGCGGGCTACTACGGTTTGCGGGATGTCATGGAGCTGGTTACCTATTTCAAGTATTTCCTGCTTATTACTTTGGCCCTTTCCGTCGATATAGGGAAAGAAGAATTTGATTTCCTTAAAAAAGCCGTGCTGGCAGGCTTGGTTTTCCTTCTGGTTTTCGGTTGGGGACAGAATTTGAACCTTTTTAACCTCAATACCTGGCTGTCGCCTTACTTTAACCAGCAGCACTGGGACACCCTGATTTACGGCAACCCGGCCAGGGTCCTGGGCACTTTTGACAATCCCAACTATTTTGGCATGTTTACGGTCATTGTCCTGTCCTATCTCACCGTTCGCTATTACTTCGGCGAAGACAAGGGCAAATTCCCGCTTTTACTCTTAATTTTGATCGGCCTGGTCATCAAGCTGGAGTTCCTGACTATCTCCAGGACGGCTTTATTGGGCATCGCTTTGCTTTTCATTATCCTTAGCATTTGGGCCCTCCGTTACTACAAGTGGGAGAAAAAGATTCTCATCAAAATAGGCGCCCTGTTTTTATTAACCGCAGTGCTTTTCCTTACCGCTTCCGCCGACTTTTTCTACAGGTTGCAGGAAGGATTGAATTTCCAGTCCAGCACCTCCTTTATAGGGCATGTTGAACGTTGGGGGAAGGCAATCGGTTCCATTTGGGAGTCCCCGGTATTCGGCTGGGGTACCCAAAAATATGTGATGACTACCCTGGTGGACAACGAATATGCCCTGTTTGCCAGGAGATACGGCTTTGTAGGCTTGGCCGTTTATTTAAGCTTCTTTCTGGTGCCCTTTGTTTTAGGCTTTAAAAAGCTGGCGGCCAAAGGCAGAGAATGGGGGAGGGGAGCGGCCTTTGACCTGCCCACCCAGTTTGTTGCCGCCTATGTAGCCGTGCTGCCTTCCGTATTTGTTTTCAACTTTATGGGCGGGATACTCTACCACCTGCAGCTTATGACTGTTTTTGCCATAAGCATGGGCCTGGTATATAATGCACTTAGAAACGGCCGAGAAAATAATGATTATAATTAAGTAAGCATTCAATAAAATCCAAGGCAAAAAAAGATAAAAAAGATTCCGGTAATAAATTTAAGATAAGATTTAAGATAAAATTTAGATAAAAATTTAAGAGGAATAACTTCGATGAGAATCCTGGTAATCTCTCATATGTATCCCTCATCTGTCAACCCCGTCTACGGGATTTTTGTTCATAAGCAGGTTAAAGCATTGCAGGAACAGGGCTGCAGCGTCAAGGTAATATCCCCGGTTCCCTATGCTCCCTGGCCGCTGCCGCTGCTAAAGAAAAAGTGGCGGGATTACGCCTCCATCCCCAGCCAGGCCGTGGTGGACGGTGTGGAGGTTTATTACCCGCGCTATCTGGAATTCCCGCGTTCCTTCCTGCTGCAGCATTCGGGACGCTTGATGTACTTAGGGCTCCGCAGGCTCGTGCGGCGTCTGTCCCGGGATTTCAAATTCGATCTTATTCATGCCCATGTGGCCCTTCCCGACGGCCATGCCGCTTTTTTGCTTAAAAAAGCTTATAATTTGCCGGTTATAGTGACCGTCCATGGGGTTGATTTTTTATCTACAATACATAAAGGAGACAAGATAAAACAAAAACTGTTTGCAATCCTGGAAGGGGCAGACAGGATAATAACCGTCAGTTCCAAGCTGAAAAGAATAATTGCGGACAGGCCCTTTGCCGCCAAAACCGTGGTCATAAACAACGGCATAAATCCGGAGGACTGTGGGCCCGGCCAATCCGGCAAAACGCAAGCCCGCAGAGTGCTTAGCGTCTCCAACCTGAAAAAAACAAAGGGTTTGGATATAAATATGCGGGCCATTGCCCAGCTTGCCGATAAGTACCCGGATCTAATGTATTATGTGGTTGGCGACGGGGAGGAACGGCAGAATTTAGAAAAGCTGGCTGCAGAACTAAACATTAAAGACAGAGTGGTTTTCATGGGCCGCCTCGATCATCCCGCAACCATGAAACAGATGGCGGAGGCCGATATCTTTTGCCTGCCCAGCTGGCAGGAGGGTTTCGGGATAGTCTATATTGAAGCCATGGCCCAGGGGCTGCCCACCATCGCCGTACGGGGGGAAGGCATCGAAGATGTAATTGCCCATGACCAAAACGGCTTGCTTGTTCGCCCCCATTGTGTAAAAGATGTAGTAACGGCTTTGGATCTACTGCTCAGCGATCCGGCCAAAGCTTTATCTTTGGGCCAAGCCGGCCGCCAAACCGTAATGAACGGATTTACCTGGAAACATAATGCGGAGAAGACGCTAAAGCTTTACGAAGAAGTTCTTAGCAAGTAGAAAAAGTATGAAGTAGAAGAGCGGAATATCGGGTTTGAAGTTGGATATTATTTTTCGAGGTGCAAGTAATGGATACCCGCCTTATCGCCAAAAATGCAGCAGCTTTGGGAATATCAGGAGTACTGGCCAAGGCCATCACCGCCGTGGTGGGTATTTTCGTTACCCGTTATTTGGGGCCGGGGCCCTATGGGGATTATTCCTCGGCTTATGCTTTTGTAGGCACGATTATTCTTTTTGCCGAACTGGGCCTTAGCCAGCTAATGGTCCAGGACTGTTCCAGAGACCCGTCCGCTTTGCCCGGGTATTTTGGCAATACCTTGCTGGTCAAGGCCATAGTGTCCGTTCTGTGTTTTATTGTCATGGTAATTTTTATGTTCCCCGCAGGGTACAATGATACTGTCAAAGCCATGATCGTAATCCTCGGGGTGGCGGTCTGTTTCAACGCTATGAACCAGTCGGTGTACAACTACTACCAAGCGGTGCAAAAACTTTATCTGGCCGCCGGCTTTCAATTCCTAACCACTTTTATCATTGCCATCTTGACCCTGGCGGTTATAATTGCCGGTAAGGGCGTTGTTTCCATAACCGTAACCCATCTAATCACTTACATACTGATCAGTATCCTTATCGCCTTGGCTTTGAAAAACGAAATCAGGCCCAGGATTGACCTGGCAAGCGTTTTCCCCATGATTAGAAGGGGATTGGCCTTTGGCATCCACCGCTTGTTTTACAATACCTTCTCCCAGCTCAGCATCTTGGTGCTTTCTTTAACGGTCAGCAATGTGGAAGTCGGCATCTACTCCGCAGCTTACAAACTGGTGCTTATGCTTATCTTTTTGCCCAGCCTGGCCACCAGCGCCCTTTATCCCATACTCTACCAGCTGGGTGAAAAAGATAAAAGAAGCCATATGGCCACTACGGAAAAAGTATTTAAAGTTCTCTCCGGCATAGGGATACCCGGCAGCGTCTTAATTTTTGTCCTGTCCGAGCCAATAATCCATTGGCTTTATGCCGGAAAATTCGACGAATCCATACCCATACTCATGGTGGTGGCCTGGTTCTTCGCTTTGGAATGCATCAGCTTTTCCTTGGGGGATGTGCTTACCACAACCAATCACCAGTGGCAAAGGACCATGGTTCAAGGTTCGGCCTTGGTGCTGCTTTTTGTGCTGATCATGGTTCTCACCAAACTGGTGGGCCTTATGGGAGCGGCCTATGCGCTGATAATAGTTGAAGGTTATATCTTCCTAAGTTATTATATTCTGGTAAGGAGAGGCGTTTATAAAATACGCATCTGGCGACAATTGCCGTTGATTATTTTTGCTTCCCTGATCATGGCCGGTATCGCCTGGCCGGTCAAGGGCTTAAATCCCTTTATCGCAGCGGTCTTGGCCGGCATCGTCTACTGCTGCCTTCTGGTTGCTTTCGATCGGGATTTCCGCAAGATAGGGAAGTATCTCTGGAATCTTAAAAATATTAGGGGGAAAAAATAATGATACAATGGATCATTTTAATCCTAACGGTCATAGTCCTGATTGCGCTGGCTGTCAGTAGACCGCTTTGGCTGGTGCCACTGTTGGCCGTAGCCGTTGCCTTGGAAATATCGAGCACCTGGTATCCCAGTTTGGGCCAGTTTGGCGCCATGCTGGATCTTGTCACCTTGACTCGCTTGACTACTGTGGTTATTATCCTGACAGGATTTGTGCGCTTGCTGGTCAAGCAGGACATGCGGCGAAAGCTCGGAGATATCATTAGGGACCCCCTGACCATTGTTTTATTTATTTTTCTGTTGCTTGGGGCCATCAGCGTGTTATATTCCGCCGATTCCGGCAAGACTCTAGTTGAAACGGTCAGGCTTGTTCTTATGTTCCTGCTTATGGTGGCCGTTGCCCTCTTAATGAATAAAAAAAGGGCTCTCATTCCCTTTCATGCAGTACATATAACAGCTCTGCTGCTTGCACCCCTGGCTTTCTATGAGGGTATTACCGGCAACCTTATCTGGCAGCAAGAAATCCTGTTCAGAGAACAAATCCTCAGAGTAAATGCGACTTTTGTGGATCCCAATATCTATGCCCGCTTCATAGTTTTGGCTATAGCGGCCAACTTTGTTCTCCAGCTCACCACCAGGGAAAAGCAGGTAAAAACCGTCTATTACGCTTGCCTGGCCATTCTGCTGGCCGAATTGCTGCTTACTTCTTCCCGTGGCGGCCTTATTACCCTGGTGGTCATCCTGGTTGCCGCCTTGATCCTGCTGCCCAACAAAAAGGCTGCCTTGTGGGTCTTGGGATTAGGAGTGTTCTGCGGGGCAATAGTGCTTTTCTTACGCCCGGATATTTGGGACAGGATGGTATCCATCACTCAGGGTTTGAGTGGGGATTCCCAAAGACTATACTTATGGAAAGCGGCAATAGCTATTTTTATGGATAATTTGCTGGTCGGAACGGGCTTGGGCAGTTTCCAGACAGTATTTTTGCAGAAATTCAGTTATGTTTTGTCCGGCTTCCGCGACGGGGCCACCCTTTCCCATACCTCCATTCTGACCGTAGCGGCCGAATTGGGCATGCTGGGACTTATTGTTTTGGCCGCCATATGGGTGATATTAATCAGAAAACTGTGGCAATACTATGGCATAAGCGGCTACAAAGGACATGATTTGAAGAATATATTCGATGATTCCGTCAACGAGTATTTTGCCGGTGCAGGTTACTTTTTCTGGGTGTTGGCCATCTTTGTCAGTTCCCAGGGAGAGGGGCGCTTCTTTGAAGACCCGATGCTCTGGTTGAGTTGTGCCATGCTTATAGCCATTAAATTCTCCCGGGAGAGTATCAGCAAATATTTACGAGGGGATTTAACATTATTCCAAAATAAAGTAGAGTGATCTTATTGCTGGCTAAACGTATCTTGGATTTGGTGGTTTCCGTTCTCTTGCTTGTTTTAACTTCTCCTTTATGGTTGATTATCCTGATATGGATTAAGCTTGATTCGCCCGGCCCGGCCATCTTTAAACAGCAGAGGGTGGGCTATAAAGGCAAGGCGTTTACGATCTATAAATTCCGGACCATGGTTCCCAACGCGGATGCGGTGATGAAAGCAAAAATCGAGCAGCTGAAAAAAGAAGGCCGCTTTGACCCGGATAATTTTGTTTTCCAGGAAAAAGACGACCCCAGGGTGACCAGAAGCGGTCGCTTTTTAAGAAAAACCAGCCTGGATGAGCTTCCCCAGCTGCTCAATATTATCAACGGGACCATGAGCCTGGTGGGCCCTCGCCCGGAAGTACCGGAGATTGTGGAGCAGTATACGCCGGAACAGCGGCAAAGACTGGACATGCCGCCGGGAGTGACCGGCCTGGCCCAGATCAATGGCCGCAGTGAACTTACCTTGAGTGAGACCATCGGCTATGATTTGGAATACGTCAAAAACTGGAGCTTGGGCCTTGACCTGAAAATACTGCTCAAAACCTTTTGGGTGGTTGTGAGCGGGAAAAACGCCTATTAATTTATCGCTTGGACCAGACACTTTGGTAGGCCCCTTCAATTATTTCAAAGTACTCCGGTACGGATGTGATGCCGATAGCATATCTTCCGCCCGCCGGGTACCATGACTTATAAGCGGCAAGGGCCTTTTGGTGGCCGGCCAGTTTGGAAGGCGGAGTTTTGGTTACATGGTTAAACAAGGATTTTAAATTCTCCCATTCCTGCACAGGAATATAATAAACCGTATGCCGGATAATCCCGGCTTTTTTCAATTCCTGCAAAGCCTTGCCGGCAGCGGCATGGTCCCGGTGCGGGTCTTTGTAGGTCATGGTATGGTGAACGGCCTCCGGGTACCGGGCTGCAAAGGAGGTCATAATTTCTTTGATCTCCTCCGTATTCAGGCTGCCGTCCGGCAAGTCATATAAATAAATATTCTCCTCTTTAACCCCCAGCTGAAGGGCCGACTCCCGGAATTCCTTAGCCCTGGCCGCTCCGAACTCTTCCGCGTTTATCGGCGGGTAGCCCTCCTGCAGCAAACGCTCATTGACCTGATCTATGGCCTTGCTGGCTTTTCCCTGGGATAGGAGCACCATTATTACTTGCTCATTGCGGTCCAGGGCCTCCAGGAGGCCTGAGCCCATGCTTAAGACCTCATCGTCCGGGTGCGGGGAATAAAATATGGCCGTCCCGCCCGGCAGCCTGCGGTCCAAGTGGAAAAAAAACATGGAGGAAACTATTAGGCAAACTATTAGCGCCAAGAGAGCGACGGTCGTTATTTTTTTCCTTTTCCCAGTTTTTTTATTAACCTCCATTATTTTGGCCTCCCGGAATAATCCCAATGACAAATCAGGAAATCAGCAAAATCAGATATAGCTTACTGCAAGGCTATAATCATTGCAACCTCTATCTGTGCTATAATTAAGTAATTAGCCGACCGGTAAGCGAGAATAGGAAGTAGAAAGTAAGAATTCAGGAAATAGAAAGTAAGGAATTAGGAAGTAGGAAAGTAGGATGGACCTTATATGAGCAAAAGCAGCAAAACAGCCAAGCCGCGCATCCGCACCCTGGATTTTGCCCGGGGGTTCCTGGTGGCCGGCACGGCCTTTTTGACACATATTTTAGCCGCACCGCAATTTGCCGTCTGGAATACCCATGCCGAATGGTTCGGCCTAACTGTGTCCGACTTTGCCTTCCCGGTTTTTATCACTTTGTTCGGGACAGCTATGGCCATTGCCTACCGCAATGGGGTAAAAAAATTAAGGCTTCTGCGCCGGACGATAATGTTAATCCTAATCGGCCTTGTTTTCAATATGATCGTCAATTGGAATTTTGATCTTTCCACTCTCAGGTTTACCGGGATCCTGCAAGTATATGCCGTTTTGGGAGTCCTGGTGGTTCTTATCACCCGGCTGGCGGGCAAATGGTATACGGCCTTGGGAGCGGGCCTTCTGATCATGTTGGCTTACCAGGGTCTTTTGGTTTTGACCTCCGCTCATTTTCCCCAGGGCTTGCCCCAGCCGGACCAAAATTTATCCGGCATAATCGATCCCTTATTGTTCGGCCCGGAGCATATTTACCGCCAAGGCCAAGCGGGCTATGACCCCGAGGGGATCTTTACCATGCTTTCAGCCACGGCCAATGCCCTTTGCGGTTATGCGGCCGGGAAACTAATCCTGGAGCATAAGAAGATAGCTGCCGTCTTTTATCTGATTATCCTGGGCTGCGGGCTTCTCCTGCTAAGTCCTCTGCTGGCTGCCTACATACCCTTTGCCAAGAAAATCTGGACTCCGGCCTTTGCCTCCTTGACCGCGGGGGCCAGCGTCCTTTTGCTGGCTATTTCTCATGCCCTGTTCCACACTGTCAACAATAAGCCTCTGCCTAAAATTAAGGCCGCGGTTTATTGGTTTTTTGAAGCCTTTGGGCGCAACGCTTTTTTGGTTTTCTTCGGCAAATTCGTGCTAATTGCCCTTATGCGCAATCTTTCTGTTCCCAATCAGGCCGGGACTTACCATGAGCTTTTAAGCCAGTGGGTATTTTCCTGGAGTCCCCAGCCCCATTTAACCTATGCCTTTATCATCTTTGCTTTCTGGACAGCCTTGGCTTTGTTCCTGCATAAAATAAAACTCTATATTAAGATTTAGATTCCTGGGATTTAGCTCATGAATTTTATTTAAAGAAATCATCATTAAATTTAAAAAAGCATCATTAATTAATTGTTAATAAAAAATTAATAAATAATAAATTTTGGCAATTTTTATGAACTATTTATTAATGAAGATATTATTAATTATTTCATTAGGGCAAAAAATTCCGGTGCGCTGGCGGCATCCAGCCAATGCATGGACCAGACGGCTATCCCGCCGAGATTGTATTTGTCCGCCAGGGCCAGTTTGACCTGCCAACTGCGCCCGTCCTCGAAATAAGTGGTCCATTGGACCCCTTTTTCATCCCGGTGGCTAAACATAGGAATTCCTAAATCATCCTCAGAATTAAAGTCAGAAGTGACCTCATATTTGATCGGGACTCCGTATTTG
>JAAYII010000305.1 GCA_012523535.1 Peptococcaceae bacterium | reverse complement strand
ATGCCAGCAAATATGATTTTCATTTTGCTTTGGAGGATATGGTTCCCGCCGGTGGTAATTTTGATTATATCATATCTCACGAAGATGATTTATGCCTGGTTTTGCCCAAAGGACATCCCATGGCCGGTCAGCCCCTCGATTTTTCCAAACTGAGAAATGAACGCTTTATTATTGCTTCAGAGACGGACAGTCCTGCCATGTATGCTCAAATAATGAATATTTGTCGGGCTCGCAATTATAAACCCAAAATTATTAACCGCTATGATCGAGTGGAGGCGGTATTGTTGTCAGTCAGTGCCGGATTGGGTATTTCTATTGTTCCCCGGGCTATTTGCAAGGTCTTCTTCTCCGAAAAAGTTGAAGTCGTACCTATTGACGGATTGGATACCAAGCGAGTTTATGTAGTCGCTTGGCTTAAAGACATGCCCAATGCCGCCGCTAAACACTTTTTGAAAGTTGTTAAGGAGCAATTGGCTTCTTAATCTTTAAATCGCTTTTCTATTTGCATATGAAGTATTTTTTTTCAGATTGGTGCTAGTTATAGATATTGATATTTTTCCTTGGCGCATGAACATAAATATACCGAAAACAACTATACCAACTAAATTTAACAGGGCGGCTATAACAAAAGCGTGTGTATAAATACCGTTTTCGGCTTCTTTAACAACGGCAGCCAAGTAAGGGCCAACATAAGCCGCTATGGCTACACTCAGAAACATTACTCCGTAGTTTACCGGCAGATTCCTGGAACCGAATAAATCAGCGGTAATCGGGGCCATAACAGATAGAAATCCCCCGTAGCACAGACCAATAATAATGATAAAAGCAGTGAACAGGAAATAGCTTTTGAACAAAGCCAGTCCTACCATCGCCAAGCCGCCAAAAATTAAAAGAAGAATAACAACCGGATAGCGTCCGATTCTATCGGATATCATTCCCCAGCCTATTTTGCCCGTGGTATTAGCTATGGCTAAAAGGCTGACAATACCTGCAGCGGCTGCCGGTGTCATCATCATCATTTCCTGGGCTATTGGAGAGGCGTGCCCGATGATCATCATTCCGCTAATTTCCCCAAGGGTAAAAGTTATTGCCAAGAAATAAAACAGCGGGTCTCTTAACATTTGCCTCCAATTTTTCTCCGTGGAAGAAGTTTGAGTTATGTTACTATTGGAGTTCAATTCTATTGCCTGATAATTCACCGGGGCAGTTTTGACCAATAGTGATAATAATCCGATCACTAAGAAAAAAAAGAGTCCTAAAACCTTCATAGTAGTAATGATCCCGAATTGATTAATTAACTTTACGGAAAGAGGTGCCCAGATAACCGGTCCAATACCGTAGCCTGCGGCAATCATGCCTGAAGCCATTCCTTTCTTTTCAGGAAAAAAGCGGATGCTATTTGTCACCGTCCCGCCCGGATAGACCCATCCGAGCCCTATTCCGGCAAAAATCACGCACAAATACAATTGAAGCAAGGTATGAATGAAGCCGATACAGGCCAGGCCGAGTCCAAACAGCGCGCCGCCTAAAAGCATAACAAAGCGGGGTTGGATATAATCCTGGGCTTTACCTGCAAAGATAGCCGTAATGCCTGCCGTTGACATTAATAAAGTAAAAGTTAAGGAAGCCTCGGCAGCCGACCAATTATACATTTCAATTAATGGCTTGAGAAAAACACTCCATGAATATGCCAAGCCAGCACACATGCTGGCAAGCATACAAGCTATTAATGTAAACCATCTTTGGGCGTTATAATTCATCTCAAACCCCTCCTACTTCTCTTTCTCCAATTTCTTTTGCTAAAAATGCTT
>JAAYII010000304.1 GCA_012523535.1 Peptococcaceae bacterium | reverse complement strand
GCGCAGGGTATATCTTTGACCTCTTTCACCAGCTGGACCATTTCTTTGGCCTCGTTGCCGATGTTTTGCCGTACACCGGTCACTCCCAGAGAGGAAACACAATATATAAATCCCTGGGCTTCTTTAGCTATCATGGGAATGCGCTCCTTGGAGGTCGGCGCAATCATGGAAATCAAACTGATCCCGTATGGCAAACAGAAAGGCAAAAGTTCTCCTTGCTCTTCATAAGGCAGGTCGGGGACAATAAGCGCATCCACCATGGCCTCCCGGCAATTTTCCATAAACCTGGCGGCCCCATAGGCGAATACCGGGTTGGCATAGGTCATAAAGGCTACCGGCACCGTGCAGGTCCGGCGCAGGCCTTTAAGCATGGCAAATATTCGGTCAACCGTTACGCCGGCGGCCAGAGCCCGGCTGCTGGCCTTTTGAATCACCTGTCCTTCGGCCACCGGATCGGAAAAGGGAATTCCCAGTTCAATTAAATCCGCCCCGGCTTCAGCCAGCTCAAGCACCAACTGTTCGGTTATTTCCAGGGAAGGATCACCCGCCGTAATAAAAGGAATAAAAGCTTTGCCTTGGGCAAATACCTGCTCAAGCCTATTCATAAATTTCCACCCCCTTGTAGCGGGCGATGGCAGCCACATCTTTATCTCCCCGGCCCGAAAGTCCGACCACGATAATTTGCTCCCGGCTCATGGTCGGGGCTAATTTTTTGGCATAAGCAACCGCGTGGGCGCTTTCGAGGGCCGGAATAATTCCTTCCACCCGGGACAGGTATTCAAAGGCTTCCACCGCTTCCTCGTCGGTAACCGGCACATATTCCGCCCGGCCGATATCATGGAGGTAAGCATGTTCCGGGCCTATCCCCGGGTAATCAAGCCCGGCGGAGATGGAATAGACCGGGGCAATTTGCCCGTACTCATCCTGGCAAAAATAAGATTTCATGCCGTGGAAAATACCGACCTTGCCGACGGTCAGGGTAGCTGCATTCTTGGCGGTATGAATACCATGGCCGGCCGCTTCACAGCCGATAAGGCGAACATCCGGATCGCCGATAAAATCATAAAAGAGGCCAATGGCATTGCTGCCCCCGCCCACGCATGCTATCAAAACATCGGGAAGCCTGCCTTCCTTCTCCAGTATTTGTTTTTTGGTTTCCCGGCCGATTATGCTTTGAAAATCGCGGACTATGGTGGGAAAAGGGTGGGGTCCCATAACGGAGCCCAGAACGTAATGGGTATCCTGAACCCGCCTGCTCCATTCCCGCAAGGTTTCATTCACCGCATCCTTGAGAGTCTGGGTGCCGCTTGTCACCACATGTACCTTGGCGCCCAGCAGTTTCATGCGGAAAACATTAAGGGCTTGGCGCTCAGCATCTTCCTTGCCCATGAATATTTCACACTCCAGGCCTAAAAGGGCGGCGGCGGTTGCCGTAGCCACGCCGTGCTGTCCAGCTCCGGTCTCGGCAATAACCCGGCTCTTGCCCATGCGTTTGGCCAGAAGCACCTGGCCCAGCACATTGTTGATTTTATGGGAACCTGTATGGTTAAGATCTTCTCTTTTCAGATAGATTTTGGCTCCGCCCAGATCCTCGGTCATTTTCTCCGCCAAATATAACAGAGACGGCCGCCCTGCGTAATTGGCCAAAAGCTCATTTAACTCCGCTGTGAATTCCGGATCGTTTTTAAAGCGGTTATAGGCCTCTTCCAGCTCACTAACCGCTTTCATCAGCGTCTCCGGAATATATTGCCCGCCGTAAATTCCAAATCTTCCTTTGGACCTATTCTTAGACATATTCATAGACATATCCATAGACATATTCTTAGACATATTCTTAGACATATTCTTTTCACCTTTTTCCTTAACTCGCTACTGCTCTAAACATGTTCGGCAATGGTATAGATCAATCTTTCGGATTCTTTCCAACCCAAACAGGCATCCGTCAGAGATTGTCCGTAATTCCGTCCCGAAATATCCTGTCTGCCTGCTTCAATATAACTTTCTATCATCACGCCCTTGACCAGTTGGGCAAGTTCGGGGGTGGCCGAACGGCTGTAAAGCACTTCCTTCACAATTCTCGGCTGTTCGGAATAGATTTTGCCGGAATTGGCATGGTTGGCATCGATAATAACCGCAGGATTGGCCAGTTGATATTTTGCATACATCTCATGGAGCCGTATTAAATCTTCATAATGATAATTAGGCACATATTGGCCGTCCTGATCGATGGCCCCTCTTAAAATACAATGGGTAAAGGGGTTGCCGCTCGTACTCACCTCATAGCCCCGGTAAATAAAGGTGTGGCTGCTTTGCGCGGCAAGGCATGAATTTAACATTACGGAGAAATCTCCGCTGGTGGGGTTTTTCATTCCTGCCGGGCAGTCCATCCCGCTCACTGCGAAGCGATAAGGCTGATTCTCCACGGATCTGGCCCCTATGACCACATAGGACAGCAAATCTTCCACATAAGGCCAGATTTCCAGGTAAAGCATTTCATCAGCCGTTGTAAGGCCTGTTTCAGCCAGGACCCGTAAATGCAACCTCCTCATGGCTATAAGCCCTTCCTGTAAATCCGGTTCTTTTTCCGGATCGGGCTGATGGGCTATTCCTTTATATCCCAGGCCTGTGGTCCTCGGCTTGTTGGTAAATACTCTGGGAATAATCAGAATCCGGCTGGAAACCTTTTCCTGGACCTCGGCCAGTCGGGAAACGTAATCGCAAACCGCGTCTTCATGATCGGCGGAACATGGTCCCATAATGACCAAAAACTTATCGGACCTTCCGCTGAAAATATCCCGGATTTCTTGATCCCTTTCTTTTTTTCTCCGGACATCTTGGGCAGACATGGGTAACGCACTGCTCAACTCTTCAGGGGAAATAAGTTTTTTCTTATAAATAAAGCTCATACGGCCATCTCCTTCCAAATATCCGATTTTCCACAGCTTTCGGCCACTCTTAGGACCGGTAGCAGGACCGGCGTTAGGCCTTAAATTGTCTGACTCTGGCCACAATATCCCATATCTTTTTCGGATCCTTCCAGCCATTGGTCTCCGCCCCGCTGCTGACATCCAAGCCGTAAGGATCGTGCTCGGTAAGGGCCTGGGCTATATTATCGGCGTTGATACCTCCCGCCAGAAAATAGGGCTTAGGGATCTGCGGAAGCAGGGACCAATCAAAGGTCCGGCCGCTGCCTCCGTATTCTCCCTCCCGGAAGGCATCAAACAGCAGGTAATCACAGGGAAAATCCAAAGCCTTCATAATATCTTGCGCCTCTTTCACCCTGACGGCTTTAATGATTTTATTGGCGACACGGCTTCTCAGTCTCTTGAGGTAATCCTCGTCTTCATCGCCGTGGAGCTGAATCAAATCAATCACCTGGCTGTGGCAGAGGTTGATAATCCTCTCCGGATCGGCATTGACAAATACCCCCACCGCTTTTATGGCGGGATTAAGCTTCGCTTTCAGCCTTTCGGCCTGTTGCTCGTCGATTTGCCTTTTGCTCCTGGCGAAAACGAAACCGATATAATCCGGCAAAGCTGCGTTAACCGCCTCAATATCCTGTTCTCTTCTTAGCCCGCAAATTTTGATCTTAGCCATCCGCCTTATCCTTTCTGCCTTGCAAGTAGGCCAACATGGCTGTTTTGTCCGCGCTTCTCATCAGTACCTCGCCAAGCAAAACCCCATCTACCCCTGCTTCCTCCAAAAGCGCAATCTGCTCCGGGGTTTGAATGCCGCTTTCCGCAACATAGACGATATTTTCGGGGACCAGGTCCCTTAACCTTAAACAGTTGTTAAAATCCACTTCAAAAGTATTAAGATTGCGGTTATTCACCCCGATTACCCTGGCCCCGGCCTCAAGGGCCGAAGCAATATCAGCTTGGGTGTGGGCTTCCACCAAAGCGGAGAGTCCAAGTTCATCACAGAGGCCGAGAAATTTTTTCAGAGTGGCCGTATCCAGCAGGGCACAGATCAACAGGACTGCATCGGCCCCCAGCAGCTTCGCTTCATAGATCTGGTATTCATCGAGAATAAAGTCTTTGCGCAGGACAGGAATCCTGACTAAGGCACTGATTTCTTTCAAATAAATATCGCTGCCGAGAAAATATTCCGGCTCGGTGAGAACTGAAATGGCTCGGGCCCCGGCTTTTTCATATTGGAGGGCTATCTCCCGATAGGGAAAAACCGGCGCAATAACCCCCTTGGAGGGTGAAGCCTTCTTTACTTCACAGATAAAGGAAAGCCCTTTTTTCTTCAGCGCTTGCTCGAAAGCAAAATCTTGACCCTTGTTAAAGGCCTTGCCGGATATTTCTTTTTCTCTTTGTTCCCATACTTGCGCTTGCAAATCGGCCAGAGGCACCCGGCTTTTGGCCGATTGCACCCGCCGCCTGCCGGCTTCCGCCAATGTCTCCAGAATCATGTTTGCTCACCGTCTTCACTGTTGGACAGCCTGATAAAGCGGTTCAGCTGTTCCAGCGCCCTGCCGCTGTCGATGATGTCTGCCGCCATCTTCACGCATTCCCGCAAAGTAACGTTGTTATATGCCATATAGAGACAGACTGCCGAGTTGAGCAGGACAATATCCCTTTTGGGACCTTTTTCCCCGCTTAAGATTCTTTTAGCGATTTCCGCATTTTCCTGCGGCCCGCCGCCCTTTAAATCCTCGGGCTTGCAGTAGGCAAAGCCGAATTGGCGCGGATCCAAAAAGAAACTGTTCAAATAGCCGTTATTGACTTCACAAACAGTGGAAGAGGTGGTTAAAGAGATTTCATCCAAACCGTCATGGCCATGTACCACCATGGCTCTCTTTACACCGAGATTGGCAAGCACCCTGGCCAAAGGCTCCACCAGATTTTCGTCATAAACACCCAGCAATTGCAAATTGGCATTGGCCGGGCTGGCCAGCGGTCCCAAAATATTGAAGATGGTGCGCACCCCCAGTTCCTTTCTCACAGGTGCGGCATATTTCATGGAAGGATGGTAGTTGGCGGCAAACAGGAAGCAAATCCCGATTTCTCGCAAAATCTTTTCACTTTTCCGGACGGGGATATCAATTTTTACTCCGAGGGCTTCCAAAACATCAGCGCTGCCGCATTTGCTGGAGACGCTCCGGTTGCCGTGCTTGGCCACCGGCACCCCCGCCGCCGAAATGACAAAGGAGGAAACGGTAGAAATGTTAAAGGTGTAAGCCTGGTCGCCTCCGGTACCCACAATATCCAGCACATCGCCCTCATGTTTTAGCTTGGTGCCGCATTGGCGCATGATCATGGCGCAAGCCGTGATTTCATCGATGGTTTCCCCTTTCATCCTCATGGCGGTCAGGAAAGAGGCAATCTGGGCGTTGGTCGCCTGGCCGCTCATAATTTCCTCCATCACCGCTTTGGCCGTCTCCAGCGGGAGGTTTTCCCTGTTAAGCAATTTATGAATTGCTTCCTGGATCACAGTGCTTCACCCCCAATGCGCAGAAAATTGTTTATAATAACGGCCCCCTGAGGGGTTAGGATGGATTCCGGATGGAACTGCAGACCGTAAATCTCATAGTCCCGGTGTTTAACGCCCATTACTTCCCCCCGCTCATCTTCGGCAATGACCAGGAGCTCATCCGGCAAAGAGGCCCTTTGGGCAATAAGAGAATGGTATCTTGCCGCCGCTATGATAGGCGCCAATCCTTTGAATATGCGGCTTCCGTTGGCAATATGGATATTGCTCTGTTTGCCGTGCCTAAGTTCCTTGGCCGGCCCGATAGAAGCCCCGAACACCTCGCAGATGGCCTGGTGGCCAAGGCAGATGCCGAGAATCGGAACCATGCCTTTCAATTGGTCGATAACTTCTTCACAGATTCCGGCATCCCGCGGATAACCGGGACCGGGAGAAATAAAAAGGTGAGAAGGGTGCATCTGTTTTACTTCTTCCACCGTACATTCGTCATTGCGAATCACGCGGATATCCGGGTTGATGGTCCCTACCATTTGCACCAGATTATAGGAAAAGCTGTCGTAGTTATCGATCAATAAAATCATCACTCTTCCACCTCGCTTGCGGCCATAATCGCCTTCATTACGGCCTTGGCCTTGTTTTCGGACTCTTCATATTCTTTTTCCGCCACGCTGTCCGCCACAATTCCTCCCCCGGCCTGAACAAACACCTTGCCGTTTTTCTTCACGGCCATGCGGATGGCAATGCAGACATCCATATTGCCGGTGAAATCCAGATAGCCTATGGCTCCGCCGTAGATCCCCCTTGGTTCTTTTTCCAATTCTTCGATGATCTGGCAGGCCCGAATCTTGGGCGCGCCGGACAGAGTGCCGGCCGGCAGAAGCGCTTCCAGCGCATCCAAGGCGTCTTTTCCTTTCCTGAGGATTCCTTCCACTTCCGAAGTAATATGCATAATTTGCGAATAGCGTTGAATCGTTTTATATTTGGTGACCTGCACGCTGCCAAACTCAGCTATTTTCCCCAAATCATTCCTGGCCAGGTCCACCAGCATGTCGTGGTCCGCCAATTCTTTTTCATCCTCCAGCAATTCCCGCTCCAAAGCCATGTCTTCTTCGCCGGTCCGGCCCCGGGGTCTGGAACCGGCGATGGGAAAGGTGGAAAGGATATTGTTCTGCAATCTGACCAGGGTTTCGGGAGAGGAACACATAAGCTGAACATCGTCGGTTTGCAGGAACACCATATAGGGGGAAGGATTGGTGGTTCTTAGAACCCGGTAAGCATTCAGGAGGCTGTCCTCATAGGGTGTTTCAAACCGCCTGGATATGCCGGCCTGGAAGATATCGCCTTTTCTGATATAGTCCTTTGTTTTTTCAACCATCCGGTAGTATTCTTCCCGGGATACATTGCAGCTGAAGGAGGGTTTGCTTTTCATTTTGGCTTTCGGCAGCAGGCTCTGTTCCGTAATCAGCCAGACAATATCCTCAATCTCGGCCAGGGCCTTTTGGTAACTTTCGGCTATCGTCTCGGCTTGCAAGTTGAGAATGATGCTAATCTTTTGTCTTAAGTGATCATAAGCGATCACCTTGTCAAACAGCATGAGCTCAAAATCATAGAAATCACTGCTCCTAAGCTTTAATACCGGCTCCGTATAGCCAATCAGGCTATAGGAAAAGTATCCGACAAAACCGCCGGCAAAGGGGGGAAGCCCCGGCAGCCTGGGTGCCTTATAATCCGCAAGGTAAGTTCTTAGCAACTCCAGCGGTTTGTGGGAAGTCACGGTTTTCTTTTCCTTGTCTTCAATCGTTATCTCGCCGTTTTTACAGACAAGGCGAGCCATGGGATTAAGACCCAGGAAGGAGTATCTGCCCCATTTTTCCCCGCCTTCAATACTTTCCAGCAAAAAATATCTGTTGCTGATCCGGGAAATCTTGCGCAAAAGGGCAATGGGCGTTGTAATATCGGCATAGATTTCTTTGCAAATGGGAATGATCTTGTATTCTTGGGCCAGGCGTTCAATTTCCTGGTATGCAGGGATTACCACCGTTATCACCTCTTTTGGGTAAATTGATTTTGGAAATTATTTTTGGAATTGAATTTTAGAATGAAATTTTGGAATGGAATTTTAGGAATGGAATTAAGCAAGACTTTTGGTCATTGGATTGGTCTTAGCAGTGCACTACTAAAAAAATATATAAAAAAAGCTTTCGTCCCCCATGCAGGGACAAAAGCTTTACCTTCTGCGGTGCCACCCTAATTGGCGCATAATACGCCCACTCATTTTTGCATACCATCATATGCAGCCAGCTGATAACGGGCAGGCCCCCCGTAAGCGTCTACTCTCTTGCGATTTCGAGCTTCCCTCACAAGTCCATTCGGAATAACCCTTGGCAACCGTGCTCCCACCTAACCACGGCTCTCTGGATGCAAGCGATTATTCTTACTTCTCTTGTTCATCGGTTTATACAGTTATACCGTTATTGACACTTGTTAACCCGGTATTTTTACTAAACCAGTATTTTTTGGTTATTTAATTTAGCACTGTTCTTTATCTTTGTCAAGTAAAAACAAGCGGATAATTTTTAGTTTTTTATTTTTCCAAAAAATAGGCAAAGACAATGTATGCAATATTTAATCCTAGCCGGCGGTTTTGTTCTGGCTAGGATTTTTACTCTCATTCAAAAACAATACTTATTCAGAAACTCCAACGCATCTTTTTCATCAAGGGGTTCGCTGATCAGGTATCCCTGTATCCAGTCGCAACCGTGGTTGCGCAAATAACTAAGCTGTTGCTCCTGCTCAACGCCTTCCGCTACAACGAAGTGGCCCATTTTATGTGCCATGGATATGATGTCTCCCGTAATCGTCTTTTGCGGTTTTGCCGATTGTATTTTATCGATAAATGATTTATCAATTTTAATACAATCAGCATTTAACTCACTTCCCCGGGCAAAGGAGGAATAGCCGGTCCCAAAATCGTCAATCAGGATCTTTATCCCTGCAGCCTTAAGGGAATCAACTATATTGTTTATTTCTTCGTTTTCTACGGCAAATGCCGATTCCGTAAGCTCAATCCCTACATTCTCCGGATTCAGATTCAGTTCTTTAATCCTGCTTATGAACCTTTCCGCAAAGCCAGCATTCAAAAACTGGAGCATCGAGATATTGATGGTCACAGTTATATTCTCATGCCCCTTTTCATTTAGCTTCTTTAAGAAATGGAGGGCTTGAAAAATAATTATTCCACCCAGAGGAACAATCACGTTGTTTTTTTCTGCTATAGTAATGAATTCCGTAGGAGAAATTAAGCCGTATTTTTCGCTTCTAAGTCTGGCTAAAGCCTCGAATCCGCACAGCTTATTGGTAGACAAATCAATAATCGGCTGAAACTGCAGATAAATCCTTTACGTCTTTATCCCCTCGGCGATCTCCGTCAGCTCTTGGCTAATCTCATTTTCGCGCATGGCCTGGGCTTCAATATCCTGGCCATAGAATAAAATGTTGTTACCTTTGATATTATTATTTGCAGCCATATCACTTGTAATCAGGACCATTCTCAATATCCTGTCT
>JAAYII010000303.1 GCA_012523535.1 Peptococcaceae bacterium | reverse complement strand
GGCTAAAACCACATCGGGATTAGCGGGTTTTGGAGTTTGATCGGATTGACCGGCCTGGTCGTCCGGTTTGGCAGAGGAACAGCCGGCTGCTAAAGCGACAATAAGTAAAAAGCACAATAACAAGGAAATAAGCGATGAATGTTTCGAGATTTTCATATAATAAATCCTCCTTAAAAGTTTTAGGGACAAAAAAAACTCTCCTCCAAGCCAGAAAAATATAAATGCCTAAAATTGCTGCCAAAATCCGCAACCAATTTTGACACTTATTTCTGGTTTCGAAGAGAGGCTCGTCCACCGCTCTTTGAAATTATTTATTTCACAAACTATTTTAAAATTAGACAAAAGCTTTTGTCAAGCCTCTGCTTTAGATAAAATCCGACTTTCTCAACAGCCCTGTCCTGAGATCAAAATTGTCTCTTCTTAACCATTGGTTATAAGCTTTTTCATCTTGGCTATAAGAAAAATTTTTTTTCATCGTAGAATATTACAATATCAGTAGCTAAATTTTATGATAAAAAACATATATGGAAAAAATTTAGTATGATATAATTAGTTGATAAAAAGAGCAATTAAACAGATAAAACAAAGAAAGGTGTGGGGAATTTTGTACGGGTATATAGGAAAAGTTCTAATTGTTAATCTAAGCGACTACACCCACGAGGTAAGAGACTTAGATCCCGAGTGGGCCCGCTACTTTATTGGCGGAGCCACCTTGGGAGCCAGATATCTTTATGAACTGATGCCCCCCAAGACACATGTATTTGCCCCGGAAAGCGTTATTGGCTTTGTATCAGGACCTTTAAACAACACCAAAGCTCTTTTGAGCGCCAGGAGTACGGTAGTCTGCAAATCCCCCGCAACAGGCTGTTGGAATGATAGCAGCTGTGGAGGCACTTTTGGGCCAAATTTGCGCAAATCGGGCTACGATGCGATCTTCATCAAGGGTAAAGCGGACAAACCTATCTATCTCTTTGTGGACAACGGGAAAGTGGAGTTCCGCGACGCCAGCCATCTCTGGGGAAAGACCACTATGGAAACCACCGAAGCCATTAAAGCCGAGGTGGGCAAAGACGCAGGCATAGCTGTCATTGGTCCCGGTGGAGAACATTTATCTTACATGGCGGCTATTATCAACGAACATCGCGCTTTCGGACGCGGTGGTTCCGGGGCGGTAATGGGCTCCAAGAACTTGAAAGCCGTGGCCTGCCGTGGCAATGCCAAAGTTTTGGTCAAAGACGAAGATGCCCTGGTGGCTTGCAATAAAGAATGTATTGCCTATGGTTCCGAAGGCGGCAGGGGTGAAGCAATAGTCGCCCAATTTAAAACTACAGGCACTTCAGCGGAGTATGATTCCTGTGTCATGATGGCGGATGCGCCCATTAAGAATTTTGCCGGCATACCGGAGATCGATATAACTGAAGAACAGGCCAGAGCACTTACTGGTATGGAAATGGACCCCAAATTTAAAATCGGCAAAGACGGTTGTAACAATTGTTATATTAAATGCGGCGCAAAATATAAACTGAACAGAGGCAAATATAAAACCGATCACGCTACCCGTCCGGAATATGAGTCCCTCGGTGCCTTTGGCAGCATGCTTCTAAATGGGGATGCGGAAACGGCGATCATTTTAAATTACCTCTGTAATCAGTACGGATACGATACCATTTCTTTCGGCGGTACCATTTCCTGGCTTATGGAATGCTACGAAAAAGGAATTGTTACCAGGGAAGAGTTGGACGGTATAGATCTTAAATGGGGAGACCCGGAGGCGATTGTCGCCATTGCCGAGAAGATTTGCAATTATGAAGGTATCGGAATCCCCTTAAACCTCGCTTCCCGCGGAGCAGCAAGAGCTTTGGGAAAAGGCAGCGAATGTCTGGTCACAGCCAGCGGAATGGAGATTCCTATGCACGGAGCCCGCTTTAATCCGGGACTGGCCCGAATTTTCCAATACGACCCATCGCCGGGCAGACATATTAAAGGAGGAAGAGGGGTACCCTACGGTCACAAGCCGCCAGAAGTAAAATATAATTATGAAAATACCGGAAAAGAGGATGCCGAAGGGCTTCTGGAATGGGAATTAACGGACAGTTGCGGCATCTGCGGTTTCGGCAACTTCTTGCTTCCTCCCTGGATTGCCAAGAAAATGGTGAACGCCATCACCGGTTTCAACTTTACAGACGATGACTGGGTTTTATTCTCCTACCGCTCTTTCACTCTGCGGCACTCCTTTAATTTGCGGGAAGGCCTCCGGCGCAAAGACTTTACGATTGACGGACGCGCAGTAGGCAAACCTCCTCTCGAAGCCGGTCCGCTTAAAGGTATTACGGTTGACAACGAAAAACTGGCCGACAATTTTTACAGCTATCTGGGTTGGGATTTGGAAACTGCCATACCTCCCAAAGAATTCTATGAAAAGATGGGCGGTTTGGACTTTATCATCAAGGACCTTTATCCGGAAAAGGCATCGTAAAACTAAGCAACGTAAAGATTTATGGCTGTAAATTCTTATATTCAATTAACTTAAATAAAAATTTACTTCCTAAATAATTTGAATAACCCGGGAAGCAGCAATTGCTTCCCGGGTTACTTTGAGTTTCTCACCAAACAGTAAAGAAGATGCCTCTGCGACATCTTCTTTTAATGCTTTCGTTTGTTATCTTTTTACCTATATTATGGTTATTACTATACATTAATATTTAAGGAACCTAATTTAATTGCTAACTTTAGAAGACAAAATTATTTACCATACAGATATGTCGGCAGCCAAGTGGCCAGACCCGGGAAGATCATGATTAGAATCATGCAAATAACGATTGATATGCAGAATGGCACTACCCCGGCAAAGATCGTAGACAGTGGTACTTGTTTAACAAATCCCTTCATGTAGAAGCAGTTCAGGCCAACAGGAGGTGTAAGACCGCCAAGGCAAAGGACCAGAACGATCAAGACTCCGTACCAGACGCCATCATAACCGAGATTGGCAAGAATAGGCGTGAAGATGGGAACCGTAATCAGGATAATGGCTATTCCGTCAATAAACATACCCATTATTAAATAGACAATTATTATAATACCCAAAAGCACCCATGACGGCACGTCTAGGGTGGTCACAAATTTAGCTAAGGCCGTCGGTATAGTGGACAGGGTAAACATGCGCCCGAAAAGGGTACCGCAGGTAATAATGAAGAATACCATAGCAGCCAGTTTGGCGGAGGAAACCAGGCAAGTCATAAGTTTTTGCCAGTTAATCTTTCTCTCAATAATACCAATAAGCAGCATACCCATAGCTCCTACGGAAGCAGCCTCGGTCGGAGTAAACCACCCGATAAACATTCCGCCGATAGCCAGAAGAAAGATGATGATAACCTCTATCAATCCGCCCCTCTTAACGGCAGCCCAGCGTTCAGACCAAGTAGCTTTTTGCGACATGGGAGCATAGTCAGGATGTCTTTTAACCACAATCCAAATCGCAATTATCTGGAGAATACACAACAATACACCCGGAATAAGACCGGCCATAAACAAGCGGCCAATGGATTCTTCAGCGGTAACGCCGTAGATAATCATTGTCGCACTGGGCGGGATTAAGACGGCCAGGGAAGATCCGGCAGCGATAGACGCTGTAGATAAGCTCGGGCTATAATTCCGTTTTTCCATTTCAGGATAAGCAACAGTTGTCATGGTGCCCATAGTGGCAGGAATGGAACCGCAAATGGCACCGAAAATCGTACAAGCAACCTGAACGGAGGAGCAAATACCGCCTCTTAAATGGCCGATAAACTTTTCTGCAGCATTGAACAAATTTTCTCCTATACCCGAATAACTGGCCAAAAAGCCCATTAAGCCAAATATTGGGGCTACAGTAAGGGTATAGGATGCAAAGTTTGTGAAAATATCAGAGGCAACCGCCTGAAATGCCGCTTCGGGTGATCTCAACGCTATCATTCCCAAAACTGCAAAAAGCAGCATGGAGATCGGTACCGGGAGGCCAAGGAACATAAAAATAACAAAGCCGATAAGCGCCAACACACCAATTAAAACAGGATCCATATTTTTACCTCCCTCTCCTAGAATTCAGTTTTGATTTCTTGTTCGGCCGCTATTTCGTCAAGGGTGCGCTTTCTATCCTGGATATTCTTATGATTGTCAATCATGTTATACACCCTAATGATAAAAGCAATAACAAAAAAGAACAGCCCGATGCAGATTAAGGAGACAATTATCCAATGGGGTATACCCAAAGTACCGGTTACCGATCCGTCTGCCAACTTCGTACCTATCATGCCCAACTGATTGTAAAGAACAAAGATCATAAAAACAATAGAAATTAAGTACATGATAATGCTGAAAATGTTGGCCAGACGGGGTCTCATCTTATCGAGCACAAAATTGACTATGATATTGCCGCCAGTCAGCTCGTTTTCGGCAAGGGTCAGGGAAACAACGGTCAGCATGCCATACTGCACCAGTTCATAAGTTCCCAAAACACCTGAACCGAAAAGCCCACGTAGTATTACATGGGTGCACACAAGAAGGCTTATCAGGAGAATCAAAATCCCCGAAAATTTTGCCAACCATGAAGACATAGTTGAAAATAATTCAATAAATTTTTTCATATTGCCGCAACCTTTCTTTGCCTTATATTTTAATATGATGCATAAAAACAGGAAAAAGGCAATATTGCGTATCGCTAAATTATTGTTATTTGCTAATTATGCTCACCTGGACGCCGAAGCGCCCCGGTGAGCATTAAATTTGATTTCCAATATTATATTATTGGAATTAAACCTAATCTAGAAGTTTTTATCGAGAAATTATTTGGCAAATTGTGCATTGTACTTTTCTGCCAATTCGAAGATAAGATCAAGATTCTTGGTTCCGTTATAACCTTTGCTGTCAAGCTCTTTAGCGTAGTCCTTTTGCAGGTAGCCGGAAGCGCCGATCATCTTATCAAGGTTGGCTTGATCGAACTCTACAACTTTAAGCCCATTTTCTTCAAAGGTCTTGTAAGCTTCCTCTGCATCAGCATCCCTGCCGGCAGCAAGGAATTCGTCAAAAGCTTTAGCTGTGGTTTCAGTAATGGCTTTTTGCTGAGCTTCACTGAGTGAATTCCAAACATCCTGGTTCATAACCATGAGATAAGTTCCGATGTAGAATGGGTCTTTTACTGCATATTTGGTAACTTCGTATAGCTTAGCGTTTTTACCGGCAGCGGCAAGACCATAGAAGCCCTCAACAACACCGGTTCTCAAACCTTCATAAACTTCGGAGAAGACCATAACGGTCGGAGTAGCTCCATAAGCTTTAATAATCGGAGCTTGGGAATCGCCGCAACGGATCTGGCGTCCTTTAAGATCTTCGAACTTCTCCACCGGGAAAGTGGTCATAATAATACCGTTACCCTGACCTAAAGCATAGAGAAGTTTGAGGTCCGCGATTTCTTTGGGCTGAACTTGATTGAACCAATCATTTACAGTATAGGAAGCAGCCTTACCATTGACAAAGTTAACTCCCGGATACTCGAGCATAAAACTTTCGAGTAGGCTACCGGCACCGTAAGCAACCGGGAAGAATGCCACGTCGGCAAGACCTTTTCTAACGGCATCAAGCTCTTCGGGAGCAGGGCAAAGGGTGCCGCCGGCATAAAGAGTGTAATCAACTGTTCCTCCAGTGGCTTCTTTTATCATCTCCAGATAGCGAACGCAATCCTGAGTGGTTGGGTCATTCTCAGCCAAATACATAGCAAATGAAAGGTTCACATTAGGGCCCATGGCTTCTCCTTGGGAGTCTCCGCCCTGATTCTGATTCTTTTGGCCTCCACATCCGGCAAACAGGGTGACTACTAGAGCAAAAGCTAGCATGATTGAGAATAGTTTTTTCATGTGTTTTCTCCTCTCCATAAGTTGTTTTTTTCTCCCCTTCTGTTTTTGCTAAAGTTATTATTTTATAATTAGGTCTTCATTGTTGAAGACTTAATTATTATTTAGTACTGTCTAAACATACTTCTGTTATAAACTTCTGTTATAAACGCGCTTTTCTCTATTATTTTCTCTGTTGTCAGATTTATTATTTTGACCTTCAGTTTTTCTTATTCAAGGTAAAAAATGATTAAATGTTATGATAATTTAGTGTAAGCGTTTCCCTGATGTTACAAACTATACTACACTTGGTAAAAGGATGTCAATAAGTATATGCCACTTTTAGAGAAAATAGGAGCAAATATCCTGCCCAATTGTTGCAAATTATAAACCATATCTACCGATTGAACGGGATATTTCATACGCGGCGCTGGTTGCATTGGTAATATTTCTGGGAGCTACGCAGTCACCCAAGACATAAAACTCAGGCGCACAATCGTGAAGGGCCATTGCTTCCTCATGCAGCGGACTTTGGCCAACGGCATAAACCACTGTTTCCGCTTCAAACAATTGTTGCTCCCCGTCCTTTTCGGCTATAACGCCTTTTTCGGTGATCTCAAGAGCCTTGGTCTTAAGATTAACGTTGATCCCATATTTGTTGATTTCCACGGCCAGAGCCTTGGCATGCAGGTGGTTTCCGCCATGGTTGAGTTCGTCCAGCATTTCGATGATTGTAATCTTTTTACCAAGTTGCGCCAAGAAGATGCCCAGCTCAACGCCTACCAGCCCGCCGCCCAGAATAGCTACAGAATTGCCTGTTTTCTCAGGGTTTACATAAGCGTCTTCAGCGGCCATGACATTTTTACCGTCAATGCCTTTTATGGGCGGTTTTATCGGGCGGGCACCCAGAGCTGCGATAATAACATCAACATTCAGGCTCTTAGCAAATTCCGGGGTAACAGCGGTATTAAGATGAAGCGTGATGGCAGGATTTTTCTTGATTGCTTGTTCTTGAGCATTTAGATAACGCTCAAGATTCTTTTTAAACGGGACTTTTTCCTCACAGCGCAGAACGCCGCCCAGGCGAGATTGTTTTTCGCAAAGAATAACCTCATGTCCGCGTTCCGCGCAGGTCAGGGCAGCCTGCATCCCGCCGATTCCCCCGCCGACGATCAGTACTTTTTTCTTCACAGCCGGGGGAATATCGAATTTTTCTTCATATGCACGACCGCTTTTTGGATTAATGGCGCAATAGAATTTGCCGTAGGTTTGAACGGTGGAAAAACAGGATAGACAGCGCATGCACTTGATAATCTCATTTTCGCGCCCCGTGCGAACCTTGTTGGGCAGATCGGGATCGGCTATCAGGGAACGGGCCATGGCAACAAAATCAGCTTTGCCGGAAGCGATAATTTCCTCCATAAGACCGGGATCGCTGAAACCACCGACAGTAACTACCTTGGATTGTTTAACATTCTTCTTGATCTC
>JAAYII010000302.1 GCA_012523535.1 Peptococcaceae bacterium | reverse complement strand
TGGGAATCAATTATATGTTGAGGGACATTGAATATTTCATAATATTTGCTGTTGGTATAAATCCTTCGAAAATTAGCATCGTCGAGGACTATTCCGTCAAATGAGGAATTAATTTGGGCTTCCAGGAAAGCGGTTTTTTCTCGGAGGCTTTCTTCGAAAAGTTTTCTCTCTGTGATATCCCTGATACTTTCGATAGCCCCAATAATTTTGCCCTCTTGGTCATGGAGTGGAGACACTTTAGTATATACCCAAGCACCTTTGTTATTATATAAAGCCGGGCAATAAACTTCCGCCTCGATAGTATCTCCTTCCCGGGTTAAAGATTTATAGCGACAAGCATCGGCTTCGCTTAGTTCCTCTCCGAAAACCAAGTTCATTAACTGAGGACGAGGTGCGCCGTAAAAGGGAACAGAATAAGCGTAATCGCCTTTACCGATCATTTCCGAGGCGGGTATTCCGGTCATTTTCTCGATTGCTTTATTCCAAATAATTACTCTTTTATTTACATCTATGGCTAAAGTGGCGTCGGGAAGAAATTCGATAATATCCGAAAGCTGTCTCCAGCTAAAATGATTTGGCTTTTCCGTCTGTTTGTCGTTTATGTTAAATTGCCGGGCAGCTTGTTTCTTTTCGGCTGAAATATCTATAAAAAAGGTGGTAAAATAAAATTTTTGTGGAGAATAGGCTATTATTTTATACCATTTTTTTTGTTCTTCCGCATAATGTTCGAATTCTTTTTGCCCGCCATTAAGTGCCAATCCACCAAAGCATTCGATCCAATCAAGCCCTTTATTTCCCATAGCGGAAAAGATTTGAGTGGCTCTGCGACCGATTATTTCCTTCTTTGTTAACCCGGTAAAATTCTCATAAGCGGAATTAATCTCAATAAACTCATAATCACAAGGTTTACCTTCACTATTGCATATAATGTGGTGGTATGCGTAAGGAATAGGTAAATTTTGTATTAACTGTTGGTAAAAATTTAAATTCATTAGGTACCAGCCCTTTTAAAACTTGATTGAGAATCCAAATTTTCAAAACATTTACAAGTTTCAGCCGCTTTACAATATTCTCTGTATTTACTGTTTTTCCTCTCTCTTAAAGCAAATTATAATTTCTTTCTACCAAATTCGTCCTGAGTTTATTGATCATATTTGCGGGGACGTTTAGAGTCTATTTTCTTAAAAATGATATAAACGATGGCGATGGTAAGCATAAAAAGTGAGAAGGAACAAAACATCGGGCCATAGCCGATGAAGGAAGCGACGAATCCGGCCAGAACGGAACCGAAACCCGTCCCGGCATCAAAGCCTATGTAAAAGGTGGCATTGGCCGCCCCGAATCTGGTTCTAGGTGCAAAAAGTACGGACATGGTCTGCAGGGTCGTCATGACAGCGGCGAACCCTACCCCGAAAAAGACCGCCCCCAAGAGAAACACGGCCAGATTTGAGGTGCTGCCTATGGCCAGCAAGCCGGCGGCGACCAGAATGATACCTGGGAAAATAACAACATCAAAGCCAAAACGGTCAACCATTTTGCCGATTAAAGGTCTGGTCAAAAGAGAAGATATGGCGTAAAAAGTGAAATAAAGGCCAATGTTTTCAATGCCTTTTTCCAATCCGTACAGCGAAATGAAACCGAAAATGGCTCCGTTGCAGCAACAGGCTAGGAAAATAAGAATAGCCGGCCGCACGGCTGTTTTTTCAAAAACTGCATCTATACTAAATTGGGAAAAATCTGAGGGGGTTATTTTTCGATACTCAATAAACAAAGCCAACAGGATGGCCAAAAAGATTATCCCGGCAGCTACAAAGGACATAAAGGTAAAGTCGGTGGCATTCAAGACCGAAAGGCCGATTGAGGGTCCAATGGCTATACCAAGGCTGACGGACAGGCTAAAATAGCCCATCCCCTCTCCAAAGCGGCTTCTGGGTAAGGTATCCGTTGCTACGGTACTGCTGGCTGTGGTAGTTATGCCCCAGCCAAAGCCTTGGAAAAAACGCACAATCAAAATGACGGCTATTATGTACAACCAATGGTATACGACAGTAGTGATCATTACCAGAGCGGCGCCTATGATGAGAATTCCTTTGCGGCCAAAACGGTCCAGAGCAATGCCGCAGAAGGGACGGATAAGAAGAGACGCCAAAGTGCTGATACCGACAAGCCAGCCGATCACAGAGTCGGAACAGCCCACATCTTTGACAAATAAGGGCAAGGTAGGCACCAGCATCTGAAATCCGCAGAATAAGAGAAAGTTTATTACAGTGATACCGATAAAGTTTTTTGTCCATAAGGTAGCAGGTCGGGTATTGTGCTGCAAGTTAACCATATATCCTATCTCCTGATTTCCTATTCTAAAAGCTCCAATAAGAAGCCAGTGACAAAACCATGCAAAATGCTGCCGTCTTTTAGATGGCAGCAATGCAAGGCAGATTTAAAGGTAGATTTATATAATTCTTAGAATATTAACCACATAGTAAATTCAAAAACTGCTTCCTCATAGGGTTGAGTATTAGCTTCAACCAGGTCAACGGCGTCTTCCTGGACATCATTTTGTTGCTGATAATCGGACCAGGATGTATAGTATTCGGACTTGAATTCATCCATTGTTATTCCTCCCCTGTTTACTCGTTTAATACTTGGCGTATTCTTTGACAAATTCGTTGACGGCTATCATATTTTCCGGATTGGCATCCTGCAGGAAAATGGCCACTTTATCAAAGCTGAAGATATAATTGCCACCGGGAGCAAGAATGTCGATAAGTTCTTTGGCTTTGTCAATACATTCTTGTTTTGTTCCTTTACCAAGCAAAGTTAATGGATACAATCCGGAAATAATATGTTTTTTACCTACTTTTTCTTTGATTAATTTGGGATCCCCATATTCAAACATCATTTGAGTGCCGGCAGGCAGTTCATTTAGATAATCGAGGAATCTGGTCCAATCGTGTTCCACAAAAAGCAAGGCCGGGGCACCGGCAGCGGCTAGCTGCTCTACAAGTTTTTTGAATGTGGGCCAGTAGAATTTTTCAAAATCCTTAGTTCTCAAATAAGGGGCCATATGAAGCGGAATAAAGGTTCTGGCCTGGGGTGAAGACCAAGGCCTAATTCCTGCCTTGACCATCATGGGCAGGATGGCTTCACAGGCTTCAATAACTTTCTCCGGATATCTTCTAATATCCGCACTTATTCCGCTGAAGCTCCTGTACTGGTCGGCAAGATGGTCAAAGGGCGCTATGGTTTGACAGGCTACCCGGCCGCTGGCCAAACCATATTTTTTGGATACCATGGCAATATGAGGATATATTTGACTATAATAGTCGTTGTAAGCTTTCATGGCTTTGCTGAAGACCAAGGCTCTCTTGGCCGGAGTGGTATCCAGGTTTTTATATAAACGGGGCAGAACTTTATCGTGGGTAAATTTATAGGGATCGGCTATCAATTCATCATATTCTTCAGGATACATTCCCACAACGTTGGGATGCTGAATTTGTCCTGAAGAACCCATTACAAAGTTTACGGCTCCTAAGATATTGTAAACTGGCATTAGGCGCGTAACAGTTGTCGGTTCGATATCGGATTGGAATGTTTTGGCGGCCAGTTCAATCATTTCTTTTATGGTTTCCAGGTCCCATTGGGCTCTTCGGACATCAACGCCCGCGTATTGCATGACATATGTAACATCCATCCAGGTATGTACCGGGACTCTTTTTGGTATTCTACCTTCGTCAAGATCAATAAAAAGTTGGTCTCTTTCTTTGGATTGCTCATCCATCATGGCCATAATCACTTCCTTTATAATATTAAAAAAGCAATTGCAATGTTTATAATACTGGGTATTTTTGCCTTTACCCGATTTTATTGTACCTCGGTTAAGTATTTAGGGCAAGAATAATCATAGGATTCAAATCCTTGTCTTATCCGTAAAAACTTGGTCCAAAGTATAGTTATGCTCATATATGTTGCGAATTAATACTTCTATTTCCGGGTCTTGAATGGAGATATCTTTAATTTCATATTTTTCAGAGATTTGACTTATTAATTGGGAAGCGGTATGGACCTCACGGTTAAATTTTAGCCACCGGCGGTTGCCTTCTTGTTTGATCACTTCCACTCCATCCAGGGAAAAATCGTCAATGTTTTCTTCAAAATCAACGATCAGGATCCGGGTTTTGCCGAATGTCTCTTTGATTTTGGTCAATTCCCCGTCGTACATAACTTGCCCTTTATCGATTAAAATCATGCGCTGACAGAGTTTTTCAATATCGGACATATCATGGGTAGTTAAAATCACGGTGACTCCCCTGTTCTTATTTATTTCCCGAATAAAACTCCGCATTCGTTCTTTAGCCACCACATCCAGACCAATGGTGGGCTCATCTAAAAAAAGAATTTTAGGATCGTGCAATAAGGCGGCGGCAATGTCGGCACGCATGCGTTGGCCTAAGGAGAGTTGACGTACCGGGGTTTGCAAAAATTCATCCAGATCCAAAATTTCATTAAAGAGTGCCATGTTTTGCCGGTAGCGATCGGGTGGAATTTGAAATATCTGCTTAAGCAGTTCGAATGATTCAATAGTGGGCAGATCCCACCAGAGCTGAGTCCTCTGACCGAAAACCACACCGATTTGCCGGGCATTGCGTCGGCGCTCTTTATAGGGTATGAGACCGTTGACTCTGATTTCACCTGAGCTGGGCACCAGGATGCCGGTCAGCATTTTTATTGTGGTTGACTTGCCTGCCCCGTTGGGGCCGATATAACCTACCATTTCCCCAGTTCCTATGGAAAAGGAAATATCATTGACGGCAATTTTAGTAGTATATTGGCGATGAAAAAGACTGCGCAGAGCGCCTGTCAAGCCTTCCTGCCTTTTGGCGATTTTGAATTCTTTACATAAATGTCGGACTTCAATTAGACTCATGAATAGCCTCCCCAAGGATAAGGATATTGCCGGATTTTTATGAACCTGCACTTTTATAATGATCTAGACCCAAATTCCATATTTTAAAACAGATGGCAAAGAAAGCAATTCCCACCGGCAGGCTGAAAAAACCCCAGAAAGGATCAAAACTCTCTTTGGTTTTATCCAGTAAGGTTAAAGCCGGTAAAAAATTGACAAAGGCAAAGGGAAGAAGGAAAGTTACTAGCAGCTGGATAAAACGTGGAAAAACAGTCAAGGGATAGTTCATTAAATTCCTTGCCGGCCACATCAGAGCCCAAAACAAACGCTCCGAACGGGTGGTCCAGAATGCTGCGGCGGATATTAAAACCAACATACTTCCCTGGATTAGGGTACCCCCGATTATAGCTCCCAGAAAAACCAGCCATTGATAGAATTGCCAGTTAAGTTTTAGTTGGACGTATGCTATTATCATGGCCACAATGCTGAACAGCAGTTGTCCAAAGGCTCCGACATCGAACTTCAGAGCGATAACATGCAAGAAAGGATGAATCGGCCGCACCAAAAAACGGTCAAAAGTGCCTTCAACAATATATTCATCCATATTGTGAAAATGAAAAAAGAGAACCATGGTAATACTCCAGGATAGGACCGCCAAAGCAAATAAAAAGAGAAGTTCCCAAAAGGTCCAGCCTCTGATTGACCCGAAAGAATAAAGCATAACCCACATGGTAATGGCAGTACCGGCGTAAGTCATAGCCCAGCCTAAAATATTCATCACAAAAGCGTAGCGGTACTGAAGCTGGGTTTTAATACTGACACCAACCATATAAAAATAAATCTTTAGGCCCCTCAGACAGGACTTAAGCATGATTAACCTCCTTGGACTACGATTTTCATGGATGCTTTGTTCCAGACAAAACGCAGTAAACCGTAGCATATAATCAGCCAGATCACCTGGTTAAGCAGTGCGGGCCATATTTCTTGGCCGCTTAGCTCCCCGATAAAAATGGCATTGGGTATAAAATAAATTCCTTGAAAGGGTAAAAGGGAAGCTAATCTTTCCAGCCAATCCGGGAAAAACCAAAGAGGTACCACGGAACCGGAGAATAAAGAGATGGAAAAATAGAAAACATCTTCCACCCCCCCGGTTTCTATCAACCAAAAGGTGAACAAGCCAAAAGTGAGTTCCAGACTGTAGCGAATTAAGTAGCCGAGGGCTGCGGATAAAATAAATAGGCCCCATTGGGAAGCGGACAAAGGGATGTCCGGCTGGAAAAGCGCAAAAATTACGATATAGAGCGGCAGGATGGCCGTAACAAAATGAAAGGAAATGCTGCCCAGGTCGGTAAAAAGCATACGCAAGGGATAATCATAAGGCCGCAGCATTTCAAAAGCAATATCGCCGGTCCTGACCCGATACTGAATTTCCCAAAGCGGAGTACCGGCGTTGTGAATCCCTTGCAGGGCCATGCTGATCAGTATATAACTGAGCATGGATTGGAAGGAAATATTTTCTACCGAATCATGGCCATGATAAAGAGCGAACCAGATACAGCCCCAAATACCTAAAGACATAATATTGCCGATAATTCTGCTCCAGGAATCGACACGATAAGCAGCTGAACGTTGAAATGATTTGCGGGTAAACTCCAAGTACATCTTAAATGTTTTCATCATTGCTGGTCACTCTTTAAATTATAAAGTCTGGGTATTTAATCAGTACACAGTTTACATTTTATAAGTATAACATAAATAAACAGGCAAGATAAAAATCTTGCCTGTTTGAGATGTTTGAATATTTAGAGAGATTCGGCGCAGAATCTTTCCAAGCCTAGGATTTTTGCCGCCCCGGCAATTGATGTGCCATAATAGATAACCGGTTTTTTCAGTCTTAAAAAGGGTATGAGCGTACCATTGATAATTGTACTTCCCGTAACTAAAAACAAGTCCGCCCACTCTTCAACTTCTGACAAATCGCAATCACCATTTTCAATGGTGGTCATAAATTTCTCTTTCCCGATGTTGTCAGGGTCGAGATCAAAAATTCTGGTCTTAAACCGTTGACTCAAAGCATCAGCGATAGCTGGTTGCAAGCCGAACAAAGCGATATGAGGGTTGCCGTACTGCTCGCTGATTTTGGCGGCTAGTTTGGCGGCGCATTTGGTAGGACCTTCGTCCCTGCAATGAATAGTGTGATCTATTAGTCCCAGTTTGGCCATCAGGGAATTCAAAGTGGAGAAAAAGATTGCCCGACGATAATTGTTATCCAGGGGTAGAGCGATAACCTCCTCCAGCTTGCCCGAAAAATCTTTGGGCATATCGGTGAATGCCTGCCCCAAAAAACCATCGATCTCAGCTTGCACCAATTTTTCTTTTCCTTTTTGCAATGGAAAATCTTTTCTTGCTGGGGACCCGATAGCTTCATGGACTGAAAGGATAGTGCCTGTGATCTTAATATTTTTTTCACTTAAATCTTGTTTGTTGCAAAGTTCGCGCATATAGTTCCGTATTTTTTCATATATATTGCAGTCTTGGCAAAGGTGGTTGCCTTCAATGTTTGAGACATAGGGCTCCATAACCGCTTCCTGACAGAGCGAGCATTTGACGGAGGGAAACAGGCGCACTCTTTCTTGGGCAGAATGAGCAACAGGAGTTAATTTTAACAGTTGTTCATCCGGTAAATCCAACAGCTTTTGCCCGCGCTCGAATCGCGCTTTAATAAAATCTTTCCTTTCTTGTTCTGTGGCTTTACCGTTTTTTACTTTGGCGTGCAGTAAAAGAGGTTCGGCACTTTCCCATAAAGGGACGTTAAGTACAACTCGAATACCCTGCCCTGTTTTTTTGGATATAAAATTGAAAGCTTGCTTTCCAATATTGCGAATAACCAAGCCGTCATTACCTATGGTGCAACCGGTAATATATTGAATGCCGTCTAAACCGCACAGGTCGTTTTCAGCAACAACAATATGGCTGTCTTGCAACCTACCCGGCTCTATATTCAATTGCCGACAGGCATACAAAGCGGCGCGACAACCGAAAGCAATACCGGGACATAGATGTCCGTGGAATTCAATAGCTTCTTCAATTAGCCTTTTACTCATGGCCCTATTCCTTCCTTATC
>JAAYII010000301.1 GCA_012523535.1 Peptococcaceae bacterium | reverse complement strand
TGCACACACTGTCTTTTGTATGGTTCACAAAACAAAAGAAAAATTATTGATGATCATATGGTGAAGGTGGTTATTGAGGGAGAATTGCTTTAATTCTTCATCAATACAAACATAGAAAGCATTTTTAGCACTGCTTATTATGTTTCTCGTCACCTAAACTAGCAACTTAAGGACATTTAACAGCGTCTAGTTTTGGGCATTTTGTTTTAGTAATAACATTTAACTAAAAATTAAAAAATTGGCAGTATATTCTGAAAATATATCAAACAAAGCAAATTTTAATCTTTTTTTAATAAAACTTTGTAATATATCCAATAGTGTAATTTTTACTTTTTTATTAAGGATTTAAAATTTGGTAAAATTGGAGGAAAATAACATGAAGTTCGGGCCAAAAAATAAACCAAATATTAAACCTGAGATGAAATCAAAAACCAGATCAAAGATCAGAATTAACACAGATATTGCCAAATGTATTTTTTGCATGTTTTTACTGATTTGCGTATTCTGCTATATTGAAATTAGTGCCATTTATAAGGATGCCGGGAAAAATATTGAAAACTACAGGCAAACTTTATTTAACAGCTATGACCAATCCATAAAAAAGGAAGTTCAGACCGTTATCAATCAGATCAACGCTTATTATGAAAGAGCGCAAAGAGGCGAAATGACGGAAGAAGAAGCAAAGCATTATGCTGCCAACGTTATCCGTGACGCCCGTTACGGTGATGATAAAAGCGGGATTTTCTGGGCAGATACATATGAAGGAAACTTTATTGCCTCGGGAACCCAATCCGGTACCCAACCCGGTACAAACCGCTTAAACATGCAGGATGTCAAGGGCAATTACTTTGTCAGAACCTTCATTGAGAACGCCAAAAAGCCTGAGGGCGGTTATTCCGAATACTGGTATCCAAGACCGGTGGATGTGGACCCGGAACAGACCCCTTTACCCAAAAGATCCTACAGTGCGGGGTTTGATCCTTGGGGATGGTCAATCGGGACCGGCAATTACATCGATGATATCGAAGCGGATATTGCCCAATATACTGAAGCCATGCAATCTTCCACAAGACATGAGATCGCAATCACCCTTCTAACTTACCTTCTAATGCTTATCGCCACTTATTTTGTAGGGGTATATATCAACTACAAAATCAACATACGGGTTGATAAAATTGCCGCCGTTGCCGGCGAAGTGGCCAACGGCAATTTGCAGGTAGAAAAACTGATTGAAAAACGCCATGACGGTATTGGCCAACTTGCCCAGTCCTTCAACCAGATGGTGGATAATCTCAAGCATATCGTCGCCAGGGTTGAAGAATCATCCGACCATGTAGCTGCCACTTCCCAAGAGATTAGCCAAGGCTTGGATCAGTCAGCCAAAACCTCAGAGCAAGTGGTTTACTCCATTAACGAAGTGGTAGAAGGAGTAAACAGACAGGATGCTTTGATAATTGAAACCACAAACGCTGTAAATGAAGTTTCCCAAGCCATCTCTCTTATGACGGAAAATGCCAATACTATGACCCAAAAATCCCTGGAAGTGGCCAACTCCGCTCAAAACGGAGAAATCGGAATTAAGCGTACCATTGAGCAAATGAATACCATTGAAAATGTTGTCACCCAAACTGCCGAAAAGGTCAAAGCTTTAGGAGAAAACTCCAAACAAATTTCCGGCATTGTGGACACCATCGGCAATATTGCCTCCCAGACCAACCTTTTGGCTTTAAATGCCGCCATTGAAGCCGCCAGAGCAGGAGACGCCGGCCATGGTTTTGCCGTGGTGGCCGAAGAGGTCAGGAAACTGGCTGAGCAATGCAGTGAAGCCTCCAAACAGATCGAAGAGCTTATAAACCTGATCCTGGCGGATACTCAAGAAGCAGTAGAGGCTATGGACAAAGGCTTACAAGAAACCATGATCGGCAACACCGTTGTTCGGGAAGCAGGGCAAGCCTTTAGAGAGATCGCTGATTCGATTAAGGAAATGTCCGCCGAGATCGATAAGACCGTAAATCAAATTAAAAACACCTCGGTGGCCAACCATAAAGTTGAAGAGGCTATAGCAGAAGTTAACACCATAGCAAAACGGGTTTATGATGAGATCAGCGCGATTTCCGCCGCTACGGAAGAACAATCCGCCTCCACGGAAGAAATCGCCGCATCCAGTGAATCGTTAGCCCAAATGGCCGATCATCTCAAAGATCTGGTGGATATGTTTAAAGTCTGATTTCCCGGTGTTTTAATAAGGTATTTTTAATAAGGTATTTTAGATAAATTAAAAGACACTTGCTTCATAGAAAAAATATGATATTTTACGTCGCTATTATGTAAAGCAAGGCGTAAGCCCGAAGGGGCTTGCGCGTTTTTTTAGCTTAGGAAGGTTGTTCATGTTAATTGAAAAATCTCTAACTTTTGAAGGGTTCGTTGCGTGTTAGCGGCTTGTATCATCCTTTAGACCAGTTATTCTTTCTTTTAATTGGTTTACTCCAATATTATTACGCATCCCTTCACAAGCAATTAAAAGAATATTCCGTAGTTTCCTGGAGTTTAGTTATTACCTTGCATATTAACACCCAAGGTTCAAAATAAAATGAACATGTTTTTTTGATTTTAACTCATCTATCGAAGCAAGACAGACTCGTGGATCTGGGAATTCGCATTCTACAATATGAAAATGATAACTATTCGACTTTTTTAAAACTTTCATATAAACAGGAACAATTTGAATACTTTGGGGAACATTTTGTGCAACAGCTAAAAGTGGATATACAAGTTTATGTTTGGACAAAGATCTATGGGTATCACTGCTCTTTGCTTCGATTATAAAAAGAGTATCTTTTCCATCCCTTTTCTCAACGAATAACGCATCTATTTCAACTTGCCCCTGTCTATGCTCAAAAGTTTTAGAAAATGCACTATGCGGTTTAATAAGAAAAGTAAAGTTCGAACGCCCTGTCGCAGGTGCTGTAGGAATTACATTATTATCTAACCCCAAAGCTTTACCTATCAACCCAGAAGACAATGCAAGATTTATTAGCGATGTTTCAGAAAGCTCAGGAAGAATACAGAAGCCTTTCAACTGCTCAGGATCAACCGGTTCGAAAATACTTCCTTTATCTTTACTAAATACTTCACTATCGAATAAAAAGAAATCCCGCAGCCTACCTTTTACTTTAACAAGTAAAAATTGAGTTCCTATTCCCTTGGAAGATGATCCCAATCTTAACACCATTGTATCGTTTAGTTTTAAGGTCAACGGAAGTCGCTCAAATGAATCAATAGAAATTTGTGCAGCAGTATTCTGATTTTGTAAACCTTGCTCTCTTACATAATCCTGAAAAGAAGTTGGGCCAAATATGCATAGATCACTGGACATATTCTGTAATGCCATTTCCCACATGCATATTCTTCCTTCCTAGTTGATGCTGCCTACCGCTTATACATCTCATCTAGACCTTTGTTATATTGCATAATGATATCCAATCGTTCACGAGCCTCTACAGCTAAATTAAATTCTTGTTGCAAAAAATTTTGAATTTCTTTAGCTTTTTTGAGTACTATTTTCCGGCCTTTTATTCTTTCCTCATTATCTGTTGGATTCTTAGTTGGTTTTTAAGGTGCTCCGAAATTACTCATAAAAGCAAATGCCTGCAATCCTTTTTCAGCTATTAACCTCTTTTCCGAAGTAACATTCTCTAATCCCAGTTTCTTAGTCAAAACAGTTCTGGCAACATAATCAAATGCGGTACCAATTAGACCTCTTTCAAACGATTCCCCAATACTAGGAACCAAAATTGGTTTTTTCCAATCTTCCGCTTCAAGTTTACAACCATTTATATCTCTTAAATATGGCTTAAGCATTGGAAAACTCTTCTTTATTGATGGGTTTGATTCAATTAGACTGCTTAAGGACATTAATATGTTCCTCCAAATACTGTCTTACAGATAAATGAATTTAACCTAATATTCGCGAAATCTCGTTACTATCCTGCCAGAATTTCCAAAATATTAGAAATTTATTCCATTATATAACATAAAAAGCCTTTCCTGCTAAGGTGACCTCAAAAAGTTAGACCCAGAAATCTAACGATTGGAGGTCAGTACAAGCGGAAGGCTTTTCAATTTAGATGATCTAATATCCCCGCTTAAAGTAACGTCTCGACAATACCGCTATTAGCCAGGTTATTAACAGCGGTATTCCCGCCAAGCAAGCCAAATAATAACCTTCTACCGATATGGCACTTAAGAATTCCATTTCTCTCGGCGGGAATTCACGCATCGCTAACAAATTAGATAACTCGTTCTAAAAAAGGTTAATACGATAGAGACAGTAAATAAACCTAAAATGATTACCGATCCCCACCAGGCCCAAATTCGTAAAGTTAATTATTCCCCAAATCAGGTAAATCAAAAAAAGTTGCCCATTTATGCAACCAATTCGATTATCTTCTTTACAGTTTCTTCGTCAAGAAATAAAGATTTCACAGCGCCCTACTATTATTTCATCCTAACAGTTCCTTACATATTTTGGATATCATCCCTCTAAATAATAGTTTAAGAAAAACTACAAATAATAAGGATAAGCATACTATCAAAAAATTAGGAGGTTACAATTATGAAGGATATAACTTTAAGGGCAATTATTGCCGGTTTGATTTCGGTTCTGGTAAAAGATATTTTCGATATAATATATATTCATTACGGATTTGCCAATATTTCGATGATAAAAGTTGCCGCAGGTACTTTTATTTCCTTAAACAATTACTCCACTATCGGGGTTATAATTGGTTTGTGCGCTCATTATACAGTCGGTGTCGTAATCGGATTGGCATTTCTCCATTTTTTAAAATTCACAAGCGACGACTATCCCATTATTAAAGGGATTTTTGCCGGACTTGTCGCTTGGCTTTTTTTAGCCGGAGCATTTTTGAAATTGGGTATTTCAGAAATTAACCCCAATGATGAAGCCAGTAATTTAATGCTGTTGATTGGCCATATGATATTCGGTCTTTCCCTGGGAGTCCTAACCAAGATATTTGTCTTGAAAAAGCGTAAGAGATGAGGCTGCCACCCCTGCCGGATCCTAATTGTTGTGTTTAGCGCAGTGCATTCTCTTGTCCGAAGCCGGTTATTCTAAGAAGCCGGTTATTCTAAAGCGAAGTCCACTGCCCCTAAGGCATGAAGCAAAGTCGTATCAAACAGCGGAACAGTCGCATCCTCAGATTTAACCAAGAGACCGATTTCCGTACACCCTAGAATGATTCCCTCTGCACCCTGTGCGATTAAATCCTCTATGATTCTTTTATATTCGGCTCTTGATTCCTCAACAATCTTTCCTAGACACAGCTCATTGTAAATTACTTTGTTCACTATTAGCCTATCCCTTTCCTTGGGAATCAAAACTTTGATACCCTTAGCCTCCAAACGGGATTTATAGAAATCCTGTTCCATAGTATATATGGTCCCCAGGAGCCCAACCCTTTCAATTCCGCAAGATAAAACCTTTTGGGCTGTAATATCCGCAATATGCAGTATGGGAATTTTGATGCCTGCCTGAATCTCATCGGCCACTTTGTGCATAGTATTAGTGCAAATAATGATAAAATCCGCACCCGCCAGCTGAAGGCGAGAAGCGGCATCCGTTAAAATCCGGGCAGCTTTTTCCCATTCCCCTTTTCTTTGGTAGATCTCAATTTCCTCGAAATCCACGCTGTAGAGAACACATTTAGCCGAATGCAGACCTCCCAGCCTTTGCTTAACTTCTTCATTGATAAGACGATAATATTCAGCTGACGATTCCCAGCTCATTCCTCCGATTAAACCGATGGTCTTCATCTATTTCCTCCTGAAAACAATCATTCAATCTCATATATCTCGGTAATATCCCCCGAGTTCAAATCAATAACATACTGTTTCAGAGAGCTGCCAAATACACCAAAATACATCTTTCCATCCCTAATGCGATTTACCGCGAGACCGTCATATGAATAGTTGGGATAAAAATTCAAGGAGCCTATTGTTTTCGTGCTTGACGTTTTCAGATCAACTTCCATCAATGTATCATTGGCAAATAAGTATCCTCTTTCTCCGTCGATGGTTGCTCTAACAACATTACCATCAATCAATTTCCTGTATTCTTTTGTTTCCATATCAAGAACCCCGAAATAACCCGGCCGGCCTTCGCTCATAGGCTCCCAAGTATCGGACAGAAGATATAACAACTTGTTATACCGGCAAAACAGTTTATAACTGTAGTTTCTATCGCCTTGATATAAGGTCTCCACTTTTCCCGTTTGTCTGTTGACACGCTTGATTATCCCCATGTATTCTTTGATATCCGCATATAACGGATCATTGCTTCTCGGCGGGAGAAATTTTTTATCTCCATAGTAGGACCATTGCTCATC
>JAAYII010000300.1 GCA_012523535.1 Peptococcaceae bacterium | reverse complement strand
GAATTAAGCATAAGCAAAACCTCCTGTAAATGATTGTGGGTTTATTTACTCGGTAGGTTTTCGCTTATGCTCTATTTTTTTCCTGCTGCTTACCCCAACATTTATTATAGAACCTATTTATATTCTATTAAAAATGTGTCAAATCCAGTATAATCTATTATAAGGATATAGATAGGGACATCATGGCAGATTATGCAGGAAGGTGAAAACATGAATAGAAAATTCAGAAAAAGTCTAGGACAAAAGGAACTAGAAAGGATCGTTACTGAACACAGCAATTCCATTTCTTTACATGATAAATATGGAAATATATTATTAAATTTTCTGGGAGTTAAAGTTAGCAACCTTGTTGGTTTAAATGCCAAAGATTTATCCAATGAATATGACTGGTCGCCAAGTCAAAAAGCTGTTCAGACCCGTTCCCCAGTTACAGGCGTTGTTGGTACAAAGTATGGTAGAAAACAGATAGTAAATGCCACGCCTCTTTTGGATGAAAAGGGAGATATCAGTTTGGTTGTTGTCACCGCTTTGGATAAGGAACTGATAGATCGCTACAAAGAGGTGCTCAACAAAGATAATTCTTTAGAAGAAAGCTATAAGATAACCATAGATTATTTAAGTGAATCTAATTTCTCCGATAATGCGATTATTGCTGAAAGCCCGGAAATGGTTAAAGTTTTGAAAACCAGCAAAACAGTGGCTAAAACTGATAGCACCGTAATGTTAATTGGAGAATCCGGTACCGGTAAAGAAGTGATTGCCCGGTATATTCATCGCAATAGCTTACGCGCAAATCAACCATTTATTCCAGTGAACTGTGCCGCCATTCCTCAGGAACTGATGGAATCCGAATTTTTCGGCTATGTGAAAGGAGCCTTTACGGGTGCTAATGCACAGGGTAAAGCCGGTCTTTTTGAGATCGCTCATAATGGGACCTTATTTTTGGATGAAATCGCCGAGCTACCGTTGAGTATGCAGTCTAAATTGCTGCGGGTATTGGAAACAGGCGAAATAAAACGATTGGGTGATAATAAAACTAAAAAAGTAAATGTCAGATTGATTGCTGCTACCAATAGGGATTTAAAAGCAATGATCGATCAAAAGCAATTTCGAAGTGACCTTTATTTTCGCTTGAATGTTGTTCCAATAACTTTACCCAGTTTACGCAGCAGACCTGATGATATTTTACCTTTGGCTTATAGCATATTAAAAGAACTGAATCTTAAATACGGTTTGAATAAAAAATTTACCAATCAAGCCATAGAAGCTTTTTTTGAATATTCTTGGCCCGGAAATGTTAGGGAATTGCGCAATGTTATTGAAAGAATGGTTGTTACATCTGTTGGAGATGACCTATATCTTGAAGACAGTCTGCTGGATAAAGTCTCTGTTCCAAATAATAACTCCGCTATTTCGGAAAATAAGGAAACGATTTACAAAGGCACCCTTAAAAGCGTTTTGGCTGAAGTCGAAAAAGATTATATTAAACAGGTACTGAAACAATGCGGAGGGAAAGTCTCGGAAGCAGCAAAGATTTTAGGGATTCATCGTTCGGTTTTATACAGGAAAATGGAAAAATATTCGCTTTAAGCGAGGATTTCAACTCCATAAGTCATGGTCTAATTCTTATGAATTTAATAAAATAAAATGTTATTAATAATAATTTGAATATTCATGATAATGAACTCTTGTCTAAAATAAAGAGGGGAGAGATATTTGTTGCAGAAAGTATACAACAATTGTCTCAATAAAGAGACAATTGTTGCTGTTGCGCAACTTCAACTGATTATTTGTCCGGGTGCGGATACCAGCTATCTAACACTTGGACAACAGCTTTAGCAGCTTGCTTAAAGCTTGGCATAATTATTGCATAAGAAAAACCTGTAATTATCTTTCGTTATATTTTTATGCCTACCGGTTATATAAAGCTCTGGGGAAATATATTTATAAAATATTATAATCTGGAAAGAGGTAGAGAAATATGAATGGTTACACAGGAAAGATGCTGTTCGTCAACTTGACGACCGGCGAATTGGAAGACAAATATATCCCCGAACAGTGGTATCGCGATTTTATCGGCGGACCTGCCCTTGGTGCTAGGATTCTCTATGAATACATGCCTGCAAAATGCGATGTATTCGGAGAGGACAGCATGGTCGGTTTTATTACCGGGCCTTTTAATGGTTCTAATTTCTTTTGCGGGGGACGTTATTCCGTTGGTTCAAAGTCACCGGTCTATAATGGCTGGAATGACGCCAATTCCGGCGGTAACTTTGGCCCAGCGCTTAAGGCTGCAGGTTATGATGGAGTTTTTGTAAAAGGCATTTCTCCAAAACCTGTTTATATCTTTATTGACAGCGGCAAAGCGGAGATCAGGGATGCGCAAAAATATTGGGGTATGACCAGTAATGACTTTGAAAAAGCTTTGGCTGCTGATCTTGGTTGCAAATATAGTGCTTCTTATATTGGACCTGCGGGTGAACGCCTGTCTCCTATGGCTTGTGTATTAAACGATTATTCTCGTGCAGCAGGTAGAGGCGGCACGGGAGCTGTTATTGGTTCCAAAAAACTTAAAGGTGTTGTATGTACCGGCAAACTTCCTATTAAGATAGCCGATAAAGCCGGTTTAAATGCACTAACCAAATCTGTGGCCGAGTTTTTAAAGGATCATCCTATGATGGCTAACATGCGTTCGGCTGGATCAACAGGTGCTTTTTTACCCAATCTTATGAGCGGAGATACTTGTGTGAAAAACTATTCTGTCTCTCTTGAGGAGACTGGTAAGACCGTTAAGGATTTTGAGCGCCTTGGGGCACCTAAAATCAGCGATGAATATAAAACTGAAAGTTATTCTTGTGTATCCTGTCCCATGCGCTGCGGTGCTGAAGTTCAAGTTAAGGAAGGTAAGTACAAAACCGATGAGAATTCCAAAGTGGCAAGACCTGAGTACGAAAGCTTGGGATGGTTCGGTCCTGGAATAATGAACGAAGATCCCGAGGTCGTAATAGCCTGTAATCACTTATGTAATGAGTATGGATTGGATACCATTTCCACTGGCGGTACATTGGGTTGGGTGTATGAATGCTTCAATAATGGTGTTTTAACCAAGGAAGAACTGGATGGCATCGAACCTTATTGGGGTAACGGCGATGCCGCGGTGGAATTAACCAGAAAGATATGTAATATGGAGGGTTGTGGAAAAATATTGGCTCATGGTTCTCAATACGCTGCTAATCATTACGGTAAAGGTCATGAATACCTGTTTGTGGCTAGCGGTATGGAAATAGCCGCCCACGACCCGCGTCGGGCACCCGGCTACATCCGTACTTACCAGCTAGATCCCTCACCTGGGCGTCATGTAAAAGGTGGGTTAGCCAAGGCTAACGATCGTATGTCCCGTGAACTTCGATACAATTACCGCATTACCGGTTACCATGATGTGCAGGAGACTTGTGTTACTGAGTATATTAACGCTTCCGGTCTTTGCATATTTACGGCACGAGTATTCCCCGGTAATTCTATCTATGAAGCCTATAAATATATCACTGGCTATGAAATGAGTCAGCGTGACCTTCGCTTTTTTGGTATCCGGTCATTTACCATGCGCCATGCTTTTAATCTACGTGAAGGGTTAAGAAGAAAAGACTTTACAATTACGGATCGCATGGCCGGAAGACCACCGCTTAAGGGCGGCCCAACTAAGGGAATAACCTTGGACGAAGAGCGACTTGGAGATAATTTCTACAATGCAATTGGTTATTACCAAGACGGTACACCGTACCTTGATATGCTTCAAATTACAGGTGGATTAGAATGTGTTATTAATGACCTGTATCCGCCTGAGGAAAAGAAATAACTGAAAATAAACCTCAATTGTTTAAATTAAGCGAGAATTATATGAGGAGAGTTTTTCCGATGAAAGTTCTTGTTAAGTTTTTCGTTTTTGATTTGCCCCCTGATTTTGCCGACGCAGAACTGGAACTTCCCGAAGGTTCTGTTGTAAACGATGTCCTGGAGGCTTGCCTTAAATTGTTTGAGCAAAGAAATGTTACCATGGATGTCAATGAATTAAAAACTGCTACCGTGATGGTCAACGATAAATGGGCCGATGTTGGCGACCCCATTGCCGATGGGGACACGATTAGCATAATTCGTCCTATGGACGGGGGTTGATCCATGAACAGCGGCAGGTATTCTCGCAATATGCCAGCTCTTTCGCCAGAAGAATGCGCGGTTTTGAGACAGAAACATGTTTGTGTTGTAGGCTGTGGAGGCCTTGGCGGCTATATTATAGAAATACTGGCTCGCATTGGAATAGGTGCTTTAACGGTGGTTGATGGTGATGTCTTTGATGTTACCAATTTGAACCGCCAGCTTTTAAGCGATGAGACACTGTTGGGAGCCAAGAAAGCCGAGATTGCCGCAGCACGTGTCTCCAGAATAAACTCCGATGTTAAGATTACGGCTGTTTCAGAATTGTTTACAGCCCAAAATGGCCTACGGATACTGGAAGGTTGTGATCTTGTCGTCGATGCTTTGGACAACATTGACTCCAGACAAGTTCTGGCCGATGTGTGTGCCAAGAGAAACCTTTTTCTTGTCCATGGAGCCATAAGCGGCTGGTTTGGGCAAGTAACAGTAGTTGCTCCCGGCTCCAAGGTCCTTGACAAGCTTTATCCACCGAGAGCAAAGGATGCACCCAAGAAAGGAAACCCTTCTTTTACTCCTGCTGTATGCGCTTCAATTCAGGCCGCCGAAGCTATTAAACTGTTGTGCGGCAGGCAAACCTCGCTTCTTGGCAAACTATTGTTTATAGATCTTAGAACAATGGAGTTTATAAAAATAAACATTTAAGGAAAGTTATGAAAAACACTTAACAAGAAGTAATAAAAATAACGTTTAAAAGAAGTAATAATGAATGAAGAAATGATAAGAAATTGAGTTGGCAGCAATAATCACACCCGCCCCCGATTGCGCCGGGGCGGGTGTATTCATCTGATGGTTTTGTTTCAGAAAAGCGTCATTGTTTCTAAATAGCGACTTTGTTGCAAAAATGAGACATAAGTTTTCTGTAGAAATTATTGAAGTAGTGTGTTAACAAAAGCAAAATCATTATTTTTTGACCTATTGGGACTTCTGTGAGTATTATTACGATTAAAGTGAATAATCTGATAATAAACAATTATTTTGTAGTTGGCATAGATTTTGCATTAATATAATAATGAAGTTAAAAATAATCGTAATACTTTGAGGGATTAGTGATTATTAGAACAAGACTTAGCCTAAATATTAAATATTTAGAAAATTTTTAAATTATTAGAAAATCTTAGGAAAGGAAGGATTAAAGTGGTTACGCCAGCTAAAGTAAACCCTGAAGAAATCAGAAGCGTCAAAGTGTTAACCCCCAGACTGCAGAAACTTAAAGCAGAATGGGAAGAAGCAGAACCTCAGGTTTATGTTGATGACACGCTTCTATTTACTCAGTCTTGGAAAGAAACCGAAGGCCTGCCCATAGATATTCGTTGGGCCAAGG
>JAAYII010000299.1 GCA_012523535.1 Peptococcaceae bacterium | reverse complement strand
TCACGACAGCAATAAACTGTTTGTGGAATATTTGGGCTTGGAAACCTGGGAGATAAAAGAAAATTCCAATATGGGTTTTTCAGTCCAGGGCTTGAATCGTTTCGTTACCAGCAAGGCCACCAACGCCTTTTGGCAATCCATTTTGCCCGGTGAGGTTGGCAAAGCTCATGATTCAGGAGCCATTCATAATCACGATATGGGGGATTTGGCTCCTTACTGCGTTGGTTGGGATTTAAAAGATCTCCTGTTAGTCGGTTTTCGAGGGGCGGAAGGAAAGACCACTTCCAAACCGGCCAAACATTTCCGTTCAGCCTTGGGCCAGATTGTCAACTTTGTTTATACCTTGCAGGGAGAAGCTGCCGGAGCCCAAGCCTTGTCAAGCTTTGATACATATTTGGCTCCCTTTGTGCGGGCCGACAAGCTGGATTACCAACAGGTAAAGCAGGGGATTCAGGAGTTTATTTTTAACGTCAATGTTCCTACCCGTGTAGGCTTTCAATCTCCGTTTTTTAATATTACGCTGGATGTCAAGGCTGACGAATCGGCCATAAAAGACGAACCGGCCATTGTTAACGGCCAATTTTTGGATACCCCTTACCGCGATTATCAGCAAGAAATGGATATGATTAATCTGGCTTTTTGCGAAGTGATGCTGGAAGGGGATGCAGACGGCAATGTGTTCAGCTTCCCGATTCCTACCTATAACATAACCAAGGGCTTTGACTGGAACAGCGAGGTAGCCAATGCCATATTCAAAATGACTGACAAGTACGGCATTCCTTATTTCGCCAACTTTATTAATTCCGATATGAAACCGGAAGATGCCCGCAGTATGTGCTGCCGGCTGCGTTTGGATAATAGGGAACTTCGCAAGCGCGGTGGAGGTCTGTTTGGTGCCAATCCTCTAACCGGCAGTATCGGCGTCGTTACTTTAAACCTCCCTCTTTACGGTTATTTGGCCAAGGGTAACTGGAATCAATTTATTGCCCTGGTGGATAACCATATGAATATTGCCAGGTCTGCCCTGCAAACCAAACGCAAGGCGCTGGAAAGATTAACCGAGAACGGGCTTTATCCTTATACCAAATTCTATTTGCGGGATATTAAAAAGCGTTTCGGCAAGTATTGGACAAACCATTTTTCTACAATCGGTTTGGTGGGTATGAATGAGGCCATACGCAACTTTACTTCCGATACGGACGATATTACAACTGCTTTCGGTCAAAATTTTGCTTGGGAAACCCTAAATTATATGCGCACCAAAATACGGGAGTTTCAAGAAGAGGACGGGGATTTGTACAATCTGGAGGCTACACCGGCCGAGGCCACCAGTTACCGGTTGGCCCGTCTAAACAAGAAGCAATATCCGGATATTATTACCGCCGGTAAAGATGAACCTTATTATACAAACTCCACTCATTTGCCGGTTGGCTATACCAGTGACCTTTTTAAAGCCGTTAAACTTCAGGATAAACTTCAAACCCTTTATACAGGCGGAACTGTCTTTCACGGTTATTTGGCCGAAAGCTTGGATGATTTGGCCGTGGCCAAGGCTGTTGTCCGCAAAGTGTTTGAGAATTTCGAACTTCCTTATTTTACGCTGACTCCGACTTTCAGCATCTGTGAAGATCATAAGTACATTAAAGGTGAACATTTTAATTGTCCCACCTGCGGCCGCAAAACACTGGTCATGACCAGGGTAACTGGTTTTTACCGGCCAATTTCGGCTATGAACCCGGGCAAACAGGAAGAAAAGAAGGAAACCGTCAAGTATAAAATCGCAGGGGTTACACCGAGTCTTTTTGACGGGGTAGCGTAAAAAAGAATATACGGTGCCTATAAAAGGAACAAACGGTACCGATAAACGAAATAAACAGACTAATGGGCGGTGATTGTCAATGCTGATAAATATTGAACCCTTTTCCTTGGTGGATTATCCCGGGCATATCGCCGCCACTGTTTTTTTTGCCGGCTGCAATTTCAGGTGCGGATACTGTCATAATTCATCTTTAGTGCTAGGCAAGGAAAAGCCGCAAATTACTGTTGAAGAGGTTATCGATTTTCTTAGGGAAAGAAAAGGTTTACTGGAGGGAGTGTGCCTGACCGGCGGCGAACCCTTATTGTCCCCGGATATGGCTGTACTTATCCCGGAGATAAAGGAAATGGGGTATAAAATAAAAGTTGATACCAACGGTACCCATTTGGCTCAACTAAAAAAGTACCTTCCTTATCTCGATTATATTGCCTTGGATATTAAGGCGGAGCCTGAAAAGTATGAGCAGCTCACGGGCTGTCCGGGAAGCTGGTCGGAAGTGGAAAAAACAATAGCTTGGGTGCGACAATGCGGTTTGGCCTATGAATTTCGAACCACGGTTTTACCGGCCTGGCATGACGAGGCGAGCCTGACCAGAATCCGCCTACTTCTCGGAAATGACGCTCCATGGGTCCTGCAACAATTCCGGCAGCCGCCCCATGGAGTGCTGGACGGCAAAAAATATGAAAGCTATCCCGCTTCTTGGCTTATGGAAGCGGGCAGCAAACTGAACTGCCGGGTCCGAGGAATAAGTTAAATAGTTTTTTTATATAAACAAATAATTATACTAATTATTGATATAATAGTATTTGATTTATATTTGGATATGTTATACTATGTATGCTGGAGCTATTCTATAGCTTTGGGGGATACCCAATAATTAATTTCTCTACTTTCTTTGTTTTAGGGGCCTTGACTGGAACGCACGTCAACGGCCCGCTATTTTCATTATTCAACAGGGGGTTTGGCAATGTCTTTTAGTGAGCAGGAAAGAATTTATACCGTAATTATGAGATCGGGTACAAGCAAAGGAATATACCTTAACGAAAATGACTTGCCGAAAGATAAAGAGTTAAGGGATAAAGTGATCCTTTCTATTTTTGGCAGTCCGGATCCCAGGCAAATCGACGGGTTGGGCGGAGCTGACAATTTGACCAGTAAGTTGGCACTTGTCTCCGTATCTTCTCATCCCGATGCCGATATTGACTATACATTTGGTCAGGTGGAAATTAATAAGCCCTATATCCATTATTCCGGCCTTTGCGGCAATATTTCCGCCGGTGTGGCTCCCTATGCCATAGACGAGGGCTTGATTAAGGCTGAGGAGCCTGTAACCAGAGTAAGAGTTCGCAGCGTCAATAATAATCAGATCTTTGTGACCGAAGTTCCGGTCTATAACGGCAAAACCAAAGTAATCGGGGATTATGCGATTGACGGTGTCCCCGGTACCTCGGCCCGTATCAATATCGATATGTCCACTACCGCCGGTACGGTCAAGGGACTGCTTTTACCTACAGGAAATGTTAAAGACAAGATTTATATCGATGGCTTTGGCGAAATAGAAATTTCCGTTGTGGATGTGGTCAACCCCAGCATATTCGTTAAAGCCGCGGATTTGGGCTTAAGGGGAGACGAAAACCCTCAAGAGTTTAACAAAATGGCTGATAAAATTGAAATACTGGAAAAAATCAGAGCCTATGTTGCGGAAGAAATCTTAGATTTTAAAGGCTGGAGCAAGGCGGAAATAAGAGATACCAATCCCTTTATCGGCTTTGTATCTCCACCCAAAACCTAAATTAATCATTTAACTAAAGAAGAAGTCAGTGCCGATTCAGTGGATTTCCTGTCCAGGATCCTATTTATGGGCGGGATGCATCAGACTCATCCCGGCAGCATTTCTTGTGTTGTAGGAGCGGCATCCGTTATCCCCGGTACTGTTGTCAGCGAAGTGGCAAGCTTTAAGGCTATGAGTAAAACAGTGCGCATCGGTCATCCGGCCGGAATTATCGAAGTGGAAGCTGCTGTGGAAAAAACGGAACCGGGAGCCAAAGAGCCCTATAAACTGACCAGGGCTGTGTATAGCAGGACAGTTCGCCGGCTCATGGACGGCTATGCCTATGTTCCCAAGACAGTATTTGAAAAACCCTAAATAAGATAGAACTTCAGAGGACAGAAAACGGGCAACCCCAACAGTGTTTGGAGGCTGCCCGTTTAATGTCATATGTTTGGCCTGCTAGTATTGAAAAAGATCGCATTTACAATTATCCATTTGTTTTGTGGCTTCTTTGGCAATATTAATAAAGTTTAACATAATTTTTGAGAGATAATCGTTCTTGCGGTAACAAATATTCAGGGAATGGGTGTATTCATTTTTAAATCTAAAATAGGAAGCCGCAGGTTGTTGGTAATTAACCATTGATTCTAGGACCATGGTTAAGGCCATTCCCTGTGTCACCAGGCGATGGGCGAGTTCAATGCTGGAAGTTTCCAAAATAACCCTGGGTGTTACATTATGGTCACTGAATATTTTATCGGCAATTTTACGTACGTGATGTTCGGGTGAAATTATTATAAAGGGTTCGTCTTTGATTGCTTGCATATCGATAATAGGCAAATTGTGCCTGTCCAGGGTTTGTTGAGCCAGGGGATGCTCACGGTACATGGCCAGCAGAACTCTATCCAAGATAAGAGGGATGCTGTCTAATTCGGGGTTGTTAATCGGATTGGCCAAGGCCAGGTCTACTTTGCCGGTTAAAACCATTTCCATCAGTTTTTCGTTGCTACCTTCCTTCAAAACCAATTCTACCGATGGGTATTGTTTTTGGAAGATAGGGAAAACAATAGGAATAATATCAGTGCAGCGCAACGAGGAGATCCCGATAACCAGTCTCCCGGATTTGCTATCGAGTATGTCTTCAACTTCCCGTTTTAATCGTCGTTCAATGCTGAGAATCTCAGAGGCGGCTTTGATAAATTTTTCACCGGCATAGGTTAAAGATAAAGGAATTGTACTCCGGTCAAAAATAGGTGTACCGAGCTCTCTTTCTATGGCGCTGATACTTTGGCTTAAGGACGGTTGGGAAAGATAAAGCTTTTTGGCCGCGTTGGAAAAACTTCGTTCCTCGGCAACTGTTAGCACATATATTAGGTTCTTAGTATTCAGGTGCGGCACCTCCTTTCCTAATTTTTGCTAAAATACTATAAAGATTATATTATATTGATTATGGCCCAAATAGCATTTTGATTATATTTAGACTTATTATATTATCGGGCTAAGTTCGAAGTCAAGATCGGCAGATGGTTGACTTGACTTATTTGTGTGTTAAGGAACTTAGAAAATGCACGATTGTTATATGAAGTCAAAGTGCTTTTGCATTTAGTTATAGATAATGAGGCTTAAATAAGGTAGACTAAAGGATATAGGTTGAATAAAGCCGATATAGCCCAGAAAACCAAAAGCTCGAATCCTTATGGAGGCTTTAAACAATGAGTGATATCATAAAGCTTGTTCTTCTTATTATGGCTATTAATATAACTTATGTATCTTTGACAACAATCCGCTTGATCTTAATGATTAAAGCTTTAAGAGGATTTGCTTCCTTATTGTCTGTAGTGGAAGTGTTGGTTTATATTACCGGTCTTTCCATTATCTTGACCAATCTAAACAGCGTTTGGAATATAGCAGCTTATTGTATTGGCTATGGGATCGGGGTATATGTGGGGAGCAGGATTGAGGAAAAGCTGGCTCTTGGTTATATTACCGCCCAGGTAATTTTCTATACAGTTAACGATGATGCTCCTCAAAAGCTGCGCCAGGAAGGTTTCGGCGTGACAACCTGGTTGGGGGAAGGCCGGGACGGTCCACGTATGGTAATGCTGGTATTGGCCAAGAGGAACAGGCAAAAAGAATTGCTGAAATTAATTGACAGTTATTGTCCCTCGGCTTTTGTGCTCTTTAATGAACCCAAAAATTTCCGAGGGGGTTTTTGGACGAAAAAAATCAGTCGGCATGATTAAGCAAAAATAAACAGGTTAAGCAATATAAAGCGGCTGATTGTTAATAAATAACATTTGTCAAGGAATAACATATTTGATTAAGACACTTTTGGATAAGGAAAAGGATTATGAACAATAAATTATTAGGATTCGTTGCCTGTATTGTAAGCGCTTTAATTGGAGGGGCGATTTTTCTCTTCCTTAATTTGCCCATCCCCTGGCTTCTCGGTCCGATTGCAGCTATAGTGGTCGGCTCAGGCCTATTTAAGTTGAATTATTTTTGCCCTCCTTCCATAAGAAATATCGCACTTGTTCTGATTGGCTATTCGATGGGGGCTTCATTTAACAGCAATGTTTTGGCCTTGATTGTGGCCCAGTTGCCTTGGATGCTGTTAATGAACGTGATAACTTTGCTCTTTTGTTTTTTCCTGTCTTATATCAATTCCAAAATAGCAAAAGTTGATTACCTTACAATCTTAACCGGCAGCACACCGGGTGCCTTCAGTCAAATGATTATTTTGGGAGAAGAACTGGAAGATGTTAATCCGACGATAGTTACTTTATTCCATGTTATCCGTTTGCTAATGATTGTGCTGTTGATCCCGTTGATGGTCTTCAGCCCTTTATTTGATGCCGGTAATGCTTCGATGCCGGATTATATTGTCCAAGAGCAGGTATGGCAATGGGCCAACATATTTCCTGAGGGCATAATTTTTGCAGTGGTAGCCGTGCTCTGTGCTTTCCTGGGGAAGAGGATGAAGCTGCCGACCCCTTATCTGCTGGGGCCTGTTATAGGAACGGCGGTTCTATGCATTGCCGGGGTTCAAAGCTATTCCCTGCCTCCGGCGATTACCGATGCCGCCCAGTTTTGTATTGGCTGTTATATAGGGATTTTGTTAAAACCACAGCAATTGGCCAACAAGTCGACAATTATAGCTTGTGCAATACTAAACGGGCTTGTTTTGATTCTCTTTTCCTGGGCTTTAAGTCATGTCCTGGTCCTGTTGCACGGAATACCGCCTGTAACAAGTTTTTTAAGTTTGGCGCCGGGCGGAATGGATCAAATGGGGATTGTGGCCCATGAAATAGGAGCCATATTATCTCTGGTTACTTGTTATCAACTATTTAGAACCATATTTATTTTGCTGCTTATGCCCCCTGTCTTAAAACTGTTATGGAAGCATAAGCACCCTTTGCCCGATGATACCGGGCCTCCCTGCCAGAATGAAGACTAGGTATAAGACAAAAAGGAGATGTTTTGCCATCTCCTTTTGTCTTAAATTATTAAGTTTCGTTTAGCTGTTCTAATATCTAAAACCAAATTCCAAAGCTTTTATGATGGAATAAGCCGCTTCCGATCTGGTCATGGGCCGTCCGGGTTGGAATTTCCCGTCTTGGGACGGTGAAATAATTTCTAGCCCTGTTACCAGGGAAATATAACCTTTGGCCGCAGGAGCAAAGGTTTGGGCATCGCTAAAGGGGGAAGTGTAAATATGATTGATGCGGGCAATTTGCTCCAAACCTAAACAACGAATGATGATTTTACTGAACAGCTCTCTTGTGACTACTTGGGTCGTGGAAATATCCTCTTGCACCCAGCCCAGCTTTTTGGCTTCTTTGATAATATCTTCGGGACTAAGGCTGCTGTCAGGAATTCCGTTTTTAATGGCTAAAAGAGCTTTAAGCAGGGGAATTACGGTTAAATTATCCTGCGGTTTAAACTGATTACCATATTCCCCGAATAAACCGGCCATTCCGAGAGCTGTTATTTCCTTGGCGTTCGGATCTGAGCCAATATCGTTAAAAATAAGACGTTGAGGCTGGCCGGTCAAGGGTTTACCCCGCCAATCGAGGAAGTTACCGTTTTTGGCGTCCATCATATCGGAGACGGCACTGCTGTCGGCCGAAGGCCTGTAGACTAAACGGGCTTCCTTAGGCTCTCCCCTGTCATAAACTATGGCATACTGCAATTTCATAGGCCTGGATTGGAAAAACAATTCTTCCGCTTTATTTTTGCCCATGGCCTCGGACAGTTGAGGGAAGTTAAGGTTCCACCAGTCTAATTGATAGGAAGTGATTTTTTTGGTATATAGATCAACGGTGACTAGAATTTGATTGGCAGGAAACAGAATATTGTTGACAATGCGTTGATAGTAAAAGGTTACAGAATTGGTATCCACGGGTAGGGATAGTTTGGCTGACAGGGCGCCGCTGCTATTGTCTGCGGAGATTAAATCGTCAGCCTTTAATTTCGTCTGCTTAAACTTTTCCGGCTGGATTTTTCGGATAAAGTCTTCAGCGATTTTTTTGGCCTGATCTTGAGAAATGGGTTTGGTTTCGGGAGAAATAACTGAGGATGAGTTATAGGAGCTAAAGCTTATCAGTTCGCCGTTTCTGGCATTGACTTTGGCATGGATATATTGAGTACCCTTTTGGTTTTCCCAACTGAAAGACCATACCCGGTCTCCGCGCAGGCTGCTGTCCTTGTAAAGATTTATATTTTTTATACTGAAGTCTTTGGGAATCTCTACCCACTTTTTGATGGCCGCAATGGCTTGTTCTTTGGTCAGTAACTGTAAATTTTCAACTATCTCTTGCTGTTCTTGAGGAGTCAAGGCTGCTTGTTCGGTATCAAGCTGGGCGGCACCCATTCCCCCTCTTAATTTGGCATCGTTGGCAGCCCAATATTGATCTTGATTAAGAATCACCGGTTTACCCGTTAAGGCATCAATCGTACCGTCGTTTTTTAACTGGTATACGAGTTGAACCTGCTCTTGGTTTCCGTCAGCGGTTTTCAGCGGTCTGATTTCAGGAGCCAAAAAATACTGCAGTTCAAGCAAGTTTGCTTTGCTAAAGGCTTGGGTCGCTTCAGTGGAATCAATGGTTTTGGCCGGGGCAAAATTAAGGTCGGTCCAATTGAGGTAATAGGAGGTCAATTGGCCTGTTTCAGCATCGATTTGGATACTGGCCCCATTATCCGGTACGGGAATATCGTTTTCGATTCTTTGCCAAGTAAAGCCATAATAGGTTTGCCCATAAGTATTAATTGGAATTATAGATTTATCTTCAATAAGCTTTAAACGTTGGTATTTGTCCCCGGTTAATTTTTTCAAGTATTGGTCCGCTGTTTTTTCTGCTTGCTGCAAGCTGACGGCCGGGGTTTTATAGTATTGGTCGGGATTATAAGGTTTGGAATAATAGATACTTAATATTTCGCCGCTTACAGCATCGACTTGGGCACTTAAGCTCCCTGCTTGCGTCCCGGTAGAAGACCAGTTTAAGGACCAAGCCTGACGGGAATTATAATCATTGAAACCGGAAGAAAAATCTATTAGTTCCGCCGGTATTTCAAAATTTTTCTTGGTGATTTGGATGGCTTGCTCCAAGGTAATAAGCTGTTTGTCCGCTTTGCCGGTTGATGCTTGCTCGTCCTGGGCCAGCAAGGGCGCCGGCATAAATAATGACCACAGCAGTATTACCGCCAAGGTAATACTTAGCAAAGGGCGGTTCATTACATCATCACGATCCTTTCTTTATTTAATTTTATTTAAATTTTCTAAGATAATAGACTTAACGATAGAGTATTATATGACGCAAATTATTGAAATATTTTCCTGTAAATGAAAGGCTTGCATACAGTATTACTTTCCTCGGGTAGTAGATTTTTTGTCTAATTTGTGCTAAAATCTTTAAATCGAATGATTTTAGTGTTCATTTTGTTGGGCATTCCTAAAGAACAAAACTGTTCTTTTTTTTTAGGATGAGATTTGGCTAGGCGGGATTTGGGCAGGAGAATAAAGAATGCATTTATCCAAGAAAGAAATTGAAATCACCTATGCTGACACGGATATGATGGGGGTTGTTTATCATGCCAATTACCTAAAATGGTTTGAAATTGGCAGGACTCAACTTATTAAAGAACTCGGTTTCAGTTATCTGGATATGGAGAAGGAAGGATATTTAGCCCCTGTTTACTCAGTTCAAGTGACATATAAGAGAGCTGTCCGCTATGGTGATAAAGTCTATGTAAAAACTTGGGTTGAAGAAAACACCGGTTTGAAAACCGTTTACGGTTATCAGATTGTCGATGGGCAAGACCTTGTTTATGCCGAAGGAACAACAACCCATATAATTGTTCGTAAGGATAATTTTAAACCGGTCCAATTTAAAAAAGTTTTCCCTGATTGGTTTAAGAGATATGAAGAAATTAAAAAGCATAAACCTGATTAAATCAGGTAATCAACCATCTTTATTATAACAACCGTCATCTTATTTGGAACTAGGCGAGGAGGAGAATCAATGGGTAACGAAGTTGAAAATAACTTTGAAGAAGTTATACTT